>NZ_QUWR01000004.1:0-192288 GCF_003419885.1 Acinetobacter sp. SWAC5 | reverse complement strand
CGTGGGCAGGTGAAGGCTATGGCGCAAGATTCTTGCCACGTATTAATGAAATTGTGGTCATCGATTTCTTTGACGGCAATATTGACCGACCATTTGTGGTGGGGCGCATACATGAAGCACAGCGCAGTCCAACCAAGTTTGACAATAAAGGTCAATTACCTGAGACCAAAAAACTGGCTGGAATAAAAAGTAAGGAAGTACAAGGTGAAGGCTTTGGACAACTGCGCTTTGATGATACGACTGGACAGATCTCGACACAATTACAAAGTACCCATGGTGCGACTCAGCTCAACCTAGGCAACCTCAGTCACCCCAAAGAAACTGCAGAAAGTGAAGGTCGAGGCGAAGGTTTTGAACTAAGAACAGACCAATGGGGCGCAGTACGAGCAGGACAAGGGCTACTTGTCAGCACACACTCACAACAACAAGCGACTGCAATGCACCTCGATGCACAAGTTGCGAAAGAACAAATCGAAGCCAACTTAAACAGCAGTAAAGCATTAAGTGAAGTGGCGAAAAATCAGCAAACAGACCCACTTGAAGTCTTGGATAATTTAAAGCACTTCCTTGGTCAAATCGAAAAAGGCAGTCAAGAAAAAGCCGATGCTTTTAAACAAGCCCTCATGATTTTATCTGCGCCCAACTCAATTGCGATGACGAGCAATGAAGATATACATGTTTCAGCAGATAGGCAGATTAGCCAAAGTGCAGGTGATAGCATTAATATCAGCAGTCAAAAATCCTTCATTGCTCATGCACAAAGCAAGATTAGTCTATTTGCAGCGCAAGAAGGATTGCGTGCGTATGCAGGCAAAGGCAAAGTTGAAATCCAAGCCCAAGGTGATGGAGCGGACTTTATTGCACGAAAAGGTATTCAAATTATTTCGACGGAAGATAGCGTGGAAATTAAAGCCAGTAAGAAAATAGTGCTGACTGCAGGTGGCAGTCAAATTGAAATCAGTAGTGCAGGGGTGTTGCCAACGACTGCTGGAAAGTTTGAGGTGAAGGCAGGGCAGCATACGTTTGCAGGGGGGGCAATTGTTCAGGCTTCAAAGACTTCTTTACCCATTTTAGGGGATGAAAATGAATATGATGTTGTGTTTTTAATGCAAGATGATGATGGTATTCCTTATAAAAATACTAAATATATTGCTTTCTTGGAAAATGGTCCTGTGTTTGAAAGTGTAACTGATGATCAGGGTTATACAAATCCAATAAAAACTATGAATAAAGAAAAAGTCTCTATTCATTTAAAAATAAATAATTATTTAGATATTTAGAGGAAAGTATGGCTGATTTTTACCCATTTGTTGTAGTTAAATCTAATGTGCCTGTTAAAAAACTATATTATAGTTTTCGTATATTTAATATATCAACAAATAAAATTGTTTCAGATAGTGGGAAGAAAATTAAGGAAGGAGTTAAATATCCATTAAAAAACAACTATCAGACGGAATTATTTACTGTTATTTCGAGTGTAGATTCAGCAAAGGATATGCTTATAGAATTTACTTTATACAAGCGTGATGGTGTTACTTTTACAGTCGTTATTGATAAAAAAATAATAACAAAT
Organism: Acinetobacter sp. SWAC5; assembly: GCF_003419885.1. NCBI lineage: Bacteria > Pseudomonadati > Pseudomonadota > Gammaproteobacteria > Moraxellales > Moraxellaceae > Acinetobacter > Acinetobacter sp. SWAC5. The sequence goes on along the minus strand of NZ_QUWR01000004.1, from coordinate 190,715 downwards.
ATAGTTTCTGAATTTACATTTGATAATATAAAAAACAATAAAATTAAATATGATTTTGTTAATTATATGGAAGCTAATGGTATAACTAAGGTTGTTAATGGGGTTAATAAGAATTTAGTAAAATTAAATATAACTAATAAGAGAATTTTTGTAAGCACTCAACATCCAGTAGGTGATGAACTTGATCCATTTACAAAGGAAAAGATCCAGCAAGGATTATTGAGTAGATTGAAAGAAAAATATCCAGATCAGAACAGAACAAATTTATGTGGTCCAGCAGCTTTTTTTTATTGTGTTCTGAATGCAAATGCTAATATTTATAAAAAAATTGTTAAAGATTTATGGGAAAAAGGAGAAACTCAGGTTAATGATTTGAAAATAAAACCTGATAAAGACGGAGCTAGAACAGTTAAAAATTATTTTGATAGCAATGATCAACCTTTAATACCCGCTGTTGATTGGATTACATTAGGAAGTCTTAGAGATTCGGCAAATATTATTTTTGATTATACTATTGAATTGGGAGAGTCACCAACTGCTGTAAGCCCTCCAGGAGATGTGCTTGAATGGTTTAGATTAATTGGTTTTAAAAAAGTAATTTTTTATCATATTGGTGAAAATAAATTTAAAGCATTAATAGAAACTAGTAACTATGATGCAAAAAAATATTTTATTGTGTTGTTAACAAGTAGTAGTATTTTAAAAGGCCAAACAAGACACTCTAACGTGATTCCTACTCATTGGGTGGTTTTAGATGATAACATCAAAGTAGCTGGTAATTTAGTAAATTCCTCAAGTTTGAAATCTCAATTTGTTAGCTTTAAAGCATTTAGTTGGGGGGAATCCTTTGAGCAAAATAGTAATTTAACGTTAGACGAATTGATTAGTTATACTTGGGGTGTGTATATATATGAGCGAGGTTTAGCATAATGAAAAATAATTTTTATTATCCATTTTTTTTTGTTTTTTTATTGTTATTAGGATGTAACCATAAAATTCAAATAGAACCTAATAAATTACCAGAATTAAAATATGGTGAAAATTATGATAATAGTATTGAAATTGAAAAGTTAAAAATTATAGGGGATCTTGTTATTAAAACAGATTTGCCAGAAAACTCTGGAATTAGTATCCAGAAAAATGGGAAAGATGATTTTTTTTTCCAGAATACTATAAAAGTGTATGGGACTCCAAGAGTAAAAGGAAATTACTATATTTTGCTAGATGGTAATTTTGTAGGCGGTACTTTTGGTGGTATGACAAATTTTAAGAAAAAATACGATATAACGATTAAGTAATTAAATGAATTCTTTTATATATAACTAAATAAACCCGCACTCAGCGGGTTTATTTTTATCTCAAAAAGAGATTACATATTCGGGTAATTAGGACCACCGCCGCCTTCAGGTGTTACCCAAGTAATGTTTTGTGATGGGTCTTTAATATCACAAGTCTTACAGTGTACACAGTTGGCTGCGTTAATTTGGAAACGCTTAGAACCGTCATTTTCTTCCATAATTTCATACACACCAGCAGGGCAGTAGCGCTGAGCAGGCTCATCCCATTTTGGCAAGTTTACGTTTACTGGAATAGATACATCTGTCAGTTTCAAGTGAGCAGGCTGGTTTTCTTCATGAACCGTATTCGATACGAATACAGAAGATAAGCGGTCAAATGTTAACTTGCCATCCGGTTTTGGATAGTTCGGTTTAACATTGTTCGCTTCAACAGTTTTAAGTGCGCTGTAGTCTGGCTGTAAGTCACGCAGCGTGAACGGCACTTTAAAGATGTTTTGATCGATAAAGTTGAATGCGCCGCCGCCGAATGTACCGAATTTATGCATTGCAGGGCCAAAGTTACGCGCGTTGTATAACTCTTCTTTTAACCAGCTGTTGTTAAATTTCTCAGTGTATGCAGTCACTTCTTTAGCGAAGAAGTCTTCACCTTCAGTCACACGAGCAATCGCAAGGTCACCGCCTTTTTCTACACCCGCTGCAATTGCTTCAAATACAGCTTCACCACAGAGCATGCCAGATTTCATGGCAGTGTGAGAGCCTTTGATTTTGGCAAAGTTTAAGAAGCCAGCATCATCACCAATTAAGCTACCACCAGGGAAAGTGAATTTAGGTAACGAGTTAAAACCGCCTTTTACTACAGCACGCGCGCCATAAGAAATACGCTTACCACCTTCAAGGAACTGTTTAATCAGCGGGTGAGTTTTCCAGCGCTGCATTTCCATGAATGGATACATGTGCGGGTTGGTGTATGATAAGTCTACGATCATACCCAAAGTCACTTGGTTGTTTTCTGCGTGGTATAACCACCAGCCGCCTGAAGAACCGGTTTCAGTTAAAGGCCAACCAGCGCCATGCATAACCGTACCTGCTTTATGTTTTGCAGGGTCGATTTCCCAAAGCTCTTTAATACCAATACCGTAGTGCTGCGGATCAGCATCTTTATCTAAATCAAATTTAGAAATGAGGCGTTTGCCTAAGTGACCACGACAGCCTTCAGCAAAAATTGTGTATTTGGCATGAAGCTCATAGCCAGGGGTAAAGTTGTGCGTTGGTTCGCCATCTTTACCAATACCCATATCGCCAGTTTGGATGCCTTTAACCGTACCATCTTCATGATACAGAATTTCAGAAGCAGCAAAGCCTGGGAAGATTGATACTTCAAGTTCTTCTGCTTTCGTACCTAACCAGCGAACCACGTTGCCTAATGAAATGACATAGTTGCCGTCATTGTGCATGGTTTTTGGCACCATCCAATGTGGCATTTCTTGCGATTTTTCATCAGACAATAAGAAATAGGTTTTGTCTTCAGTAACAGGCACATTTAAAGGCGCGCCTTGTTCTTTCCAGTCAGGGAACAATTCATTGATTGCACGTGGTTCAAGCACAGCGCCAGACAGAATATGTGCACCTACTTCGGAGCCTTTTTCTACGACACAAACGGACAAATCGTTCAGGTTATTTTCAATTGCAAGTTGACGGATTTTAATCGCAGCAGAAAGACCCGCTGGGCCTGCACCAACGATTACTACGTCAAACTCCATCGATTCACGTTCGATGTGTTCCATGTCGGACTCCTCATCTGGTTTGAAGGTGGCTACCAATATTGCGTTTTAATATTGGCGCTGCCATGAGTGTTCTGAATTCCTAGACACAAATTTATTATCGTGCCTTTTATATTGTGGGCTAGTATAGTTTTAAACCTTGTTCTAGCCAATTGGCTGAATCATATTATTTTTCCGTCAGTAAGGTCTTCTGCTATGAATAATCATGAAAATCCCTCAAATTCGGCGAAAGAAACAGCTCAAGCCGATAATAAAAATTTAATGGCGATTGCACAATACTTAAAAGATGGACAGTTCGGTCACAAAAAGTCAATTCCCCCTTTAGAGCAATGGCACCCAAAGCATTGTGGCGCTATGGATTTGAAGGTAAAAGCCAATGGAGAATGGTGGCACGAAGGTCAATTGATCAAGCGCCAAGCCCTCATAAATCTATTCTCAACTGTACTGTGGAAAGAGGCAGATAAATTCTATTTAAAAACCCCAGTCGAGCAGATTGAAATAGAGGTCGAAGATGAGCCTTTATTTGTGAATCAGGTTGATGAAATTCAGATAGAAGGTCAGCGCTATATCCAGTTCACAACAACTACAGACGATATTGTGGTGGTTGATGCAACACATCGTATATTTATGCGTGAATTTGCTGGTGAATTAAGACCTTATGTACAGGTCCGATTTGGGTTAAATGCATTAATTCAGCGCGCGACATTTATGCATTTGGTGCAAATGGGAGAGTTAACTGAAAATGAACAAGGTCAGGCACAATTAAGCTTGAAAAGTGGTAATTTGCACTTGCAATTAGACAGCTGAGGTTTAAGCTTTCTGAATCGAATACGTCAATTTTAACTCTGTACTATGAGCGCGATACATCCTCTATACCCACTCCATGATCCAATGCCAAAAGCTGGGGCAGATGCACCGATTGGAATCTTTGATTCGGGCATTGGTGGGCTCTCCATTGCACAAGAAATTGCACGTTATTTACCCAAAGAACGCATTGTGTATTATGCCGACACAGCACATGTGCCATACGGCCCACGTGAAGATCAAAATATTCGTGAACTTACCGCGCATGCTATTGAGTGGTTATATCGTCAAGGCTGTAAAATTGCAGTGGTGGCTTGCAACACTGCTTCTGCATTTAGTCTGGATTATTTACGTGAGCATTATGGTGAAAACTTTCCGATCATTGGTTTAGTTCCAGCCCTTAAGCCTGCAGTATTACAAAGCAAATCAAAAAAAGTTGCGGTTCTTGCAACACCAGCGACCTTTCGTGGTCAATTAATCAAAGATGTGATGACTCGCTTTGCCGAACCTGCACAGGTTGAGGTGCTCACGATTACGTGCTTAGACCTCGTGCCTTTTGTTGAGGCCGGTGCTCAGATGAGTGAGGCATGTTTGGTGACGCTTAAAGAGGTGTTACAACCTGCTGTTGATCAAAATGTCGACTATTTGGTTTTAGGTTGTACGCACTATCCTTTCTTAAAAGACGCAATTCAGCATATTTTTGGTCAGAAAATGACATTAATTGACTCAGGAACTGCCGTTGCGCGACAAACAGCCCGAATTTTAATTAAAAATGAGTTATTATTTGAACATGATGGGCAGCCAGAGCATGTGCGCATTGAATGTTATGTCAGTGGGCAAAATGCAGATCATTTAAAACCAATTCTGAGTCATCTTATTGCACCTGATTTGACTTGGAGCATTAAAAATATTGGTATTTAATGATCAAATAACTTAAGTTAGTCTTTTGAATTAATTAATTAAAAATTATTTTATATGGGGTAGTCATATCGCAGAACATGTTGTGACCTTAGTCACAGTAGCTGTAATGTGCACTTGGAAGAGGATAACCAATGCTCGATAAGCGTTATCAAGTATTTATTTCTACGTCTGGTAGCGAAATGCAACCTGAACGCATGATTTTAGCTCAGACTCTTGTGGGAATGGGCTTTTTCTCCTGGGGCTTAGAGCAACGGACACCATTGAGTACTGCATTTGCACGTCGCCAAATTGATGACTGTGATTATGTGATTATCTTATTGGGAAGCTCTTATGGTGAGCAGTCGGTATCAGGTGTAGGATATATGCATCTTGAGTACATTTATGCAGTGACCAAGCAAAAGCCAATTATTGTATTTATGCACGATGAGCCATCTTCACGTGATCATGCGCTACAAGATCAGAAGCCAGAGTTAGCTGAAAAATTCAAAGAATTTCGTCAGCTTTTGCAAAATGAAGTGGATCAAATTTTTACGTACCGTAGTCTGCGTGACTTGGAAATGGCAGTGCGTTTAAATATGTCACAAATGTTGGAGCGTTACCCTGCGGTGGGTTGGGTGCGTCCACAGAATACTCAAGTATTGCAAGATGAAATTGATGCTTTAAAAGATAAAATCCAACAATTGGAAACGGATGCAGGCAAGCGAGAAGTCGATCCATTTTTAACTTTACCAAAAGTGTCGATGCATGAAGTTTTTGCATTTGAATATCGCATGCATGCCTACCAAGACGGTAATTTTAAAGAATTAAAAATTCAGAAAAAATTAACCTGGGCACAAATGCTGAGTATTTTGGGCACTACATTTATGAATCCAACGCCGGAAGAGTATTTTTCCAAGCGTATGAATGAATATTTAAATGAAAATGGCTTGTCGGATGCGCGTATAGAAATGCCTCGTGCACATGCAGTTGCGCGTGCACAAATTAATATTCGTGCTTTGCACAGTATCAAAATGCAAATGCGACAAAATGAGTGGATTGTGCAATCTGGTCGCGATGACCGCCAACGCATGCTTTGGCAAGTCACGTCGAAGGCCACGAAATTGTTGGAAAGTAATTTATTAGATTCTGATCGAACTTTTCAATTTAAATCTTTAAATTAATCTACTTAATAAATTGATTTAAAACTGATACAGTAGGCTGGTCTAATTCATAGGAATAGCGTGATGTCTTCTGCGCCGAAAGCAAAAGTGACGGTGATTTTAGCCAATTTAGGCACACCTGATGCACCGACTGTGCCAGCAGTCCGTGCATTTCTAAAACAGTTCCTGTCTGATCAGCGTGTCATTGAAATCCCCAAACCCATTTGGCAGCTGATCCTACGCTTATTTATTTTGCCTTTCCGTCCTAAGCGTGTAGCACATGCCTACGCTTCTGTGTGGCAGCAAGACTCTCCGATGCGGGAAATTTTGTTCGAGCAGGTACAAGCAGTTCAGCAGCATCTGACAGCGCAATACCCTGAGTTTGACTTGCAGGTTGTTCCTGCCATGACCTATGGCAATCCAGGTATTCAGCAGACGCTGGCGCAGCTGAGCGAACAGCAGCCAGATCATGTCATTTTATTCCCGCTTTTTCCGCAATATTCAGCGACTTCAACGGCGCCTTTATATGACGCTTTTGCGAAATGGATCCCGCAGCAACGCAACTTACCGGGCATTTCAATTATCCGTGATTATTACCAGCATCCGCTCTTTATCCAAGCTTTGGCACAAAGTGTTCGAGACTATCAGGCGGTACATGGTCAGCCCGAAAAGCTTTTGATGTCCTTTCATGGAATACCGCAACCTTATGCAGATAAGGGGGATCCCTATGCTGATCGTTGTCGCGTGAGCGCTCAATTGCTTGCGAACGCATTGGATTTACAAGAGGATCAGTGGGCTATCAGCTTCCAATCACGCTTTGGTAAGCAGGAGTGGGTGAAGCCTTATACCGATGCTTTACTGGCTGAATGGGCTAAGCAAGGTGTGAAGTCTGTACAGGTGCTCAGTCCTGCTTTTTCGGCGGACTGTTTAGAGACTTTAGAAGAGTTGGCGATTGAAAATGCGACGTTATTCCGTGAAGCAGGTGGTGGTTCTTATGCCTATATTCCAGCTTTGAATAATCGTGCTGATCATTTGCAATTGCTCAATAGTTTGCTTCAAGCTAATCTTGATGCTTTAAAACATACTTTAGCGCATTGATTTTTGAGGTCTCGCCCCATGCTCCAAGTAAAAATTGTGCCAGTCACAACATTTCAGCAAAATTGTTCCATTGTTTGGGATTCGGTTAGCAAAGAGGCCATTTTAATTGATGCTGGTGGTGAACCAGATAAGTTAAAAGCTGAAGTTGAAGCTTTGGGCTTGAAGGTCCAAGCATTATGGTTAACGCATGGACATTTGGACCATGCAGGTGCAGTAGGTACGCTACAAAAAGTGTGGGATGTGCCTGTGATTGGGCCTCATAAAGAAGACGCATTTTGGTTAGATATGATTCAGGAAGTGTCGGCAAAGTATGGTTTCCCAATTCCTGAAAAAGTTGAGGTAACGACTTGGCTTGAAGGCGGAGAGGTGCTTCAACTAGGCACTGAAAAATTTGAAGTGCGCTTTGCACCAGGTCATACACCAGGTCATGTCATGTTTTACAATGTACAGTATGGTCTACTGTGGACAGGTGATGTGCTGTTTAAAGGTTCGATCGGCCGTACAGATTTCCCACGTGGCAATCATCAGCAATTGCTAGATTCTATTCAACGTGAATGTTTTAGCTTACCCGATGAAACCCAGTTCATTTCTGGACATGGCCCAATCAGTAGCATTGGCTTTGAAAAGCAACACAATCCTTTTGTGGCAAGTAAAGCTGGCTAAATACTCAGGACTGGAGCTTCGGCTTCAGTCCTTACTAAAAGGATTGCTATATTCCTTTTTAACTTCTAGATACATCAGACCAGAAGCTGTACCCATTAATAGTCCCATCAGTAAAAAGATGAGGTCTGAGTTATGTATTCCAATAATTAAACAACCCACACTAGATAAGACAAATATCGCCATAATGGCGCACATCAATTTCGTTTTCATAAGCAACAGCTCTCCCCAAAGCGTTCTTTTTTTGTTTTGAAGCCATTTCAACAGGTTTGTTTGAGTTGCCTATAAAGATGGCCCACATCTACTAAGTGTAAAATTTATGTACACTTGAAACATGAATACAGGCTGTGTATTCATTACTATTTATAATCTGTATTAATGACAATATTCTTAATTAAATCTTAAAAAAAAGATAGAGGTGAAAATAAAAATATTTAACGCTAAGTGATTGACAAAAAAGGTCATTTTTCACTAAAAAATTACTATGTATGACATTCACATATCTATGAGAAGTCAAAGCTAACAAGCGCAAATTTTTACTGATATTTTCATAGGTAGCTTAAGAAGGTTAAAAGTATATTGGTTGATGAAATGGTATAAGCGCTTGGCGGTTTTGTGACTTGTTATGTATGGTAGGAATGCTACTTATTTAAGTAGGTTTGGAGTTGAAGAGAGGAGGAAAGCCCTCTATAAAAGACCTAACAACATTGTGATACTGTCTTATGTTATTCCTCGGAACCATCTGCTTGAGGCGCATCTTGGGTGGGTAAGGTGTATTCTTCATTGGCCCAAGCTCCAAAATCAATCAATTTGCAACGCTCTGAGCAAAATGGGCGGTAAATATTATTTTCCCAAACAGTGAGTTCGCCACAACGTGGGCAGTTCAGAGAAGTGGGCATAGTGGCGACTCCAAGCAGAGCAAATGATTCAATTAGGCAAAAACCGCGACACTTGTTAGACTTGTACGGTTTTTATTAGTTTGATCTGATTATGCCGATTCGTCAATTTCAAGCGCAGCGCATGCATGCACCTCGTGATTTCCAAGCTATTGCCAATCAACCGATTTGTGTGGAAATTGGTGCCGGCAAAGGGAAACACGCGTTATTGTTTAGTGCATCCAACCCGGATAAGCAACTAATTGCTGTGGAACGTACACGTGAAAAATTTATTGCGATGCAAAAGCAACATGGCATAGAAGGTCAAAAAAATTTACAAGCGATTCATGCGGATGCCTTGCCTTGGGTGGTTCATGCATTATTTCCTGCACAAGTGCAGCAATTTTTTATTTTATATCCGAACCCAGAGCCACATAATCCAGCACAGCGCTGGTTAAATATGCCTTTTTTTGAGTTTTTACTGTCTCGTTTAGAGGTGGGCGGTACGATTACCTTGGCCAGTAATATTCCTGAATATATTGCTGAAGCACAGCAGCAGTTAATTGATGTGTGGAAGTTGCCTTTTGTTAAAGAAGTTATCGCTGCTGATTCGGCTCGTACACACTTTGAAATTAAATACTTAGAGCGTGGTGAGTTGTGTCAGCAATTGATTATTAGCAAGCCTGCATCTTACCAAACACGTTTTGATGACTTTCAGCCTTTGCAGGGTCAGACTGCAAGCACAACGCAGAATGAAGCAGAATGATGAAACAGCGTGTTGCCATTATTGGCGCTGGCCCAGCAGGTTTAATGGCTGCTGAAGTTCTGAGCCAATATGCTTATGAGGTGCATGTCTATGAACAGAAACCATCGGCTGCCCGTAAGTTTTTAATGGCAGGCAAGACGGGTTTAAATATTTCACATGCAGAACCTGTAGCCCAATTTATTCAGCGTTATGACCAAGCAGAATGGCTTGCACCTTGGGTGCGGCAGTGGGATGCCAACTGGATTCAAGATTGGATGAAGGGTTTGGGGATCGAATCATATATTGGCTCTTCAGGTCGTGTGTTTCCCATTGAAATGAAAGCTGCGCCTTTGTTGCGCGCATGGTTAAAGCGTCTCGTGGAGCATGGTGTAAGCTTTCATTATCGGCATCAAGTGACAGCCTTAGAGGCTCAAGATTTAACGGTACTGGATTTAAAACAGAGCGAAACACGGACTGAAACTTTTGATGCAATGGTTTTGGCTTGTGGTGCTGTGTCGTGGTCGCAACTCGGAAGTGATGGTGCATGGCAATCTTGGTTACAAGCCGACAGTATTGAACCCTTTCAAGCCAGTAATGCAGGCGTAGAGCGGGCGTGGTCGCAATATATGCAACCAGTGTTTGGCCAACCCTTAAAGCGTGTAGAGGCTTGGGTGGGTGCAGGCGAGCGTACGATGGGTGATATTGTGATCAGTCATTATGGTTTAGAGAGTGGTCTGATTTATAAACAAGGTCGAGCTTTAAGGGCGATGCTTAAAGCGACTCAAGCCATGACACTTTATTTGGATTTAATGCCAGAAGTGTCGGTGCAACAATTGGCGCAAAAACTGCAGCCCAGTAAAAAGCAGTCACAAAGTAATGTGTGGCGCAAAGCTGGCCTAGACAGTGCTAAAGCTGCATTGGTTCGTGAGTTAGTGCCTAAGGCACTTTGGTCACAGCCAGAAGCATTGGCACAGCAGATTAAAGCTTTATGTATTCCATTAACAGGTTTTCGTCCTATCTCTGAGGCGATTAGCTGTGCGGGTGGTGTGAAGCGCGAAGCACTCTCTGAACAGTTACAACTCAAGCAGCAGTCTGGCTTATTTTGTGCAGGTGAAATGTTAGATTGGGACGCGCCAACTGGGGGCTATTTGCTTACGGCTTGTTTCGCGACGGGTCGCGCGGCAGGTGAAGGCGTACACGCCTATTTGCATCAAGACTGATGTGGCTTTAAGTTGACTTATAACTGAGTAAAAAAGGGTTCATGTAGAACCCTTTTTGTGTTCTAGATTAAGGAGCTGATGTGGCAACATCACTCGCAGCTTGTGTATTGAGTTGTGCCAGTTCTGGGTATTGAGCTTGCCAGTGATCAAGCTGCTCTTGTGCATGAATAAACTGGCCTAAACCTTTGACATGGGCACTCGAAACCGCATTTTCGTCTTTGTTAGTTACCTGTGCTTCAGCCAATTGAAGTTGTTGTTGCTGATTCCAATATTGATACATCAAGCCTTGGATATAGCGACCTTGTTCGGTTTTAAGGTCTAATTCCTTAAGCATGCTTAAGGCCGATTGAATATTGTCACGTTTGCGTTCGGCAGCAAATTCGGGACTGAGCGAGCCACTTTCTTTCATCTGCATCAGCTCATCTTCCATCTCATCACTGACTGCGGTAAAGCGTTGGTCATAGTCTCGTAGTGCGCGAATATCATCTGGATCTTGTGCGGTTTTAGCAAAACTTTTGACCGGCTCAGAAGCCAGCTCTTTCATAATACGATCGTCAGCGCTCGTCTCTGCTTCTGGTTGCTGAGCTGTCTTTTTTTGTTCGCAACCGTGCATGAAAAATGTCGTACCTAAGAGTACAGGTATCGCCAAAAATTTAACCATGTAATGCATAACTCGCCCTAATCATTTTTTTTTAAAGACATACACATGTGTGGTGTATGGAAAATCAATTTCATCTTGTACTTGCTTGCCTGTGTAGTCATACACAATGTGTTCAAAGCGTTGTTTTAAACGTTGTTGCTCGGCATCAGGCAAAGCGGCAATAAAGCTGGTCGACAATAAGCGCTTGGAGACAACCTGTTCTACTGTACCATGATGTAATTGGCGAAAGGTGGTTTGATCTTGTAAGTGGAAATAGGCTTGCTGTGAAAATACTTTTTGCCACTGCCCACTATGGTAACGCGGGGTATCGCCTTCAAGTGGAAAGATTTCATCTGCCAGTGCTTTGACCCAATCAACCTCAATATCACGTTGATTCCAAATGAGCACCAAATGACCATGACTTTGCAACACGCGATGCAGTTCAGCTAAAGTATCGTGCGTGGCGAACCAATGAAATGATTGTGCACAAAACACAGCACGTACAGACTGATCAGTTATAGGCAATTGATCACTCATGGCTTGTAGCGTCTGAACATCAGGATGAGCAAGATGCAATTGCGTGAGCATTGCTTCTACAGGGTCGACAGCGAATATCTGCGTGCTTATGGTCTTTAGGTAGGGGAGAAATTTTCCCGTACCTGCACCGAGGTCCAGTAAAAGATCATTGGTATGTAGCCCAAGCGTCGCTTTTAGCCATGCGCTGATGGCTTCAGGATAATCTGGACGGACATTTTGGTAGAGGCTCGCGCCTGCACCGAAGCCTTTTTCTGCAGCAGGATGGAGTGATTGTGTCATATTCTGCACTTTTTAATCCTTATCACCGTTATAAAATAGCATACTCTTATGCAGGCGAGTTTTTGCCAGCAGATTGCAACTTGGTGACATCAGCAAAAAAAGGATTTTTTAAACAGGACAACGATGGATAAAGAGATTATTTTTGAAGATGACCAAATACGGGTTATTTTTTTAAAAGGCACTTCAAATGAATTGGTGTTCTCATTTGGCGATTTGATTACACGTGCCAAGGGCAATAGCATCAATGCAGAAAAGTCATTGCATAAATATGATTTTAATGTGATTGGTATTATGCCTAAGCAGAAATCATGGTTTCCTGAACAGTCTATGTTGGCCATGTTTGAGCAGATTCAAAGCTGGATCGCACCGTTTGCGACCCGCATTGCTTATGGCGGTTCAATGGGTGGCTATGCTGCGATTAAATATTCTAACTTGCTGAATGTTCAACGTGTGGTGGCCATGGTGCCACAATTCTCGATTGATCCGACAGATGTTGAAGATCCACGCTATAACATGTTTTATCAGCCAGAGCTGAATAGCAACATGCGCGTACAGTTGGGTGATGTAGCGCCATCGCGTGAATACATCATTATTTATGATCCTTACTATGCAGCAGATCGTGCCCATGTGGAATGCTTAAAGCCACTGTTACCAAGTGCAAAATACTTACATTTGCCTTATACCAATCATGATGCAATTGCGGTGTTAGCAAGTTCGGCATTGGTCCATGACCTAATTCGCCATCCTTTTGATGCAGGTTATTTTTACCAAAGCATGCGTAAGGTGAAAAAGAACAGTAAGTTCTATTACCGTAAAGTGATTGAAAACTTATTACCACGTCATCCGAGCGCTTTGGGTAAAATTTTAAAAAATAATGACTTAATGTTAGATGGTCAGTTTTTTGATGCCAAGCAGAAACAAGTGATCTTGCGTGAATTACTGCGCAACAAGCAAGTCGACCAGCAAGACCTCAGTAAGCTGGGTATTGAAGTGACCATGCCACAAGAAAAGCGTAGTATTTTGCGCGACCGCTTTGGGCACGGTTTGGTCTTTAATGTCATTAGCCAAAAGCTCGAAAGTTATGCTGCCAGCGCCATCGCTTTAAATCATAAATTTTTGATTCCAGTTTATGCCAAAGGCAATGGCCTCGTGCAAATTGTGTGGAATGATCAAGCATTGATTGTGGTGATGAATGATCGGCAGATGATGAAACTGATTCGTACAGAAGAAGCTGTACCGGTAGGACATCATCCATTGCTGATGAAGAAATACAGTGACTATTACGCATTGGCGTATAAAGCGCAGTATTTGAGTACAGACGAATTTGGTGCAACCAGCATGGCTGAAGATTTACACAGTGACTGCCAATTTGTAGCACAACCTGAAGGACAGATCTAAGACCTTGGCAGGGAGAGACTTGCTTTTTTAATTTGGAATGCTATGGTTGAAATATAGGCAATAGATGGATGGCCTATCGACCAAGGATGAGATTAAAAGCGAGGAAAGCAGTATGCAATCTCCACTGATGCTTGCTGTATGTTGTTCATTGCTCAGTATGAGCTATTCACCGATGATCTATGCTGAGGACTTAGTTCAAGCAGAATCTTCAGCCACGGTTTTGACCGTAGCTCTCATGATTATGTTGGCGTTAAGTGTTTATGTGGTCATTCGGATTCGAAGCACGATCCGTTATCATCTAGATAAACCCGCTAAATAGCGGGTTTTTTTGTATGTTAAAGCGATGTGTTTTTCTTGAATCTTCACGCATTGTTAGATTAAATGCAAAACAGCCCATTTTATGCATTAAACCCATCTCATTTAAGGAAAGCACATGAAGGCGGTATATTTAGATTACGCATCTTTAGATAAAAACGACTTAGATTTTAGTGCGCTACATGCGGTCTTTGATGATTTACAGCTGTATGAACGTACCAGTGCTGAGCAGTTGTTATCGCGTGTGCAAAATGTGGATGTGATTATTAGCAACAAAGTGGTGATTGATGCGCAAACCATGCAGCAATGTCCTAATTTAAAACTTATTCTAATTTCTGCGACAGGTACCAATAATATTGATTTGGTGCAAGCGACGCAGCAAGGCATTAGCGTCTGCAATTGCCAAGGCTATGGTACGGCAGCTGTTGCACAGCACACCCTTATGTTGATGCTAAATTTGGCCACTTCTTTCCGTCAGTATGACCGAGCTGTGCAGCAAGGCGAATGGAACAAAGCCAACCAATTTTGTTTGCTGGATTATCCAATCATTGAGCTGTCAGGCAAAACCTTAGGCATTGTGGGTTATGGTGAATTGGGGCAGGCCGTGGCGAATTTAGCCCGTGCATTTGGCATGCAGATTCAAATTGCAGCCTTGCCAAACCGTCCAGCTGGCCCTGAGCGTATAGCGTTTGCAGAAATGCTGCCGCAAGTGGACTTTTTAAGTTTGCACTGTCCATTAACCGATGATACGCGGGATTTGATTGATGCAGCAGCACTGAAAAAAATGAAAGCCAGCGCCTTTGTGATTAACTGCGCCCGTGGTGGTGTGGTCAATGAAAGCGCTTTGGCAGAAGCGCTGAAGGCTGGAACAATTGCAGGCGCTGCTACAGATGTACTGACGGTTGAGCCACCTAAAGCAGGTAATGTGCTGCTGGATGCCTCTATACCTAATTTAATCATTACCCCGCATAGCGCATGGGGCAGCGTGGATGCACGTCAGCGCATAGTGCAGCAGATGGTGGAAAATACAGAAGCATTTAAGGCTGGTCAGCCGATCCGTAAAGTGAATTAATGTATTTAGAAATCTAAAAATAGCTATAAAAAAGCCCATCGTGTGATGGGCTTTTATTTGCGTGTAGACAACACTGACTTATAAATCGGTGACTGCATAAGACGTAGTTGATGAGCCTGAGTTGGTTACAGATTGGCTTTGCTGCTGTGGGTTTATGGTGTTACTACGATTACTATTGTTAGATGGCTCACTTAAAGGCTGCTGTTCAATGGGTGCAGACTGCTGCGGTTTGGCGCCTAGGGCTTCTTTGGTTTCTTGAATTTTGGTATTGGCTGTTTGCGCCGCTTGTGTTGCGCCTTCATCCACTTTGTGTACAGTGCCTGATGCTAGGTTTTTGGTGTTGTCCCATGCTTGATCAACGGACGGTTTAACCTTTGCGACACCGCGCTCGGTCATTTCACCGACATTTTTGGCCGCGCCAATCACGCCTTCTTGGGCTTTATAGGCCCAAACATGAAAGATGTTTGGATTTTTGCCATAAGGTTGAATCAGTTTTTGGTTTTGCTGTTCTGTTTGCGGTGCAGTTTCTGCTGTTTGCGCCAATAGTAATGGAGATGCCAGCAGTAAAGTTACACCTACTGCGGTTTTTAATAATTTCATGTGGCAGTAAACCTCAACGTGTATTCATCTTAAAGGGTCTTAACGCATTATAAGCAAGCAAAGCGCAATAGGAAGTTTTGAATGCAAAATCTATACAGCTGCGTTTTGGCACGGTGAAAAGTGAAAGCTAAATGCGTTGTGCAATAAAAACAAAGCCCATCGGAAATGAAGGGCTTTGTTTGAAGCTTGGTAAAATAAGTCTAATACAGGCTTATTTTTTGCTTACTTCAGTTTTTGCAGAAGTTTTAATTTCTGCAGAACCGACAGGTGTTTTCACCTGCGCTGAGCCTTCACCGTCAAAGCCTGCGCTGCGTGGTTGATTAATGTGATCTTTCAGCTTTTGGTTTTTGCTTTTTAGATACGATTTGGTTTTTTCGCTTTTATCTGAGGCAAATTTTTTGCTTTGCTCTGTTTTAGATTTTAGCAGATCGTGGCTTTTTTCTGCATCGTCATGCAATGACTGTTTGTGCTCTTCAGCTTTTGCTTCTTGAGTGGCTTTAATTTCAGCGACTTTGTCTTTTGTGGTGTCCCATTTTTCTTGGCTGGCTTCTTTGGTGTGTTCAGCGCCTTGGACGACGGTGTCACCTGTTTTATGCGCAATCGTTTTAATGTCTTGGCCTAGGTTGTTTAACACGCCTGGTGTTTGCGCTTGCACAGCGACGTTAGTGCTGCTGTTTGCAGAAATAGCTGTATTTGCAAATAGGACAGGTGAAGCTACCAGCAGAGCTGCGCCAATTAAGCTGTGTTTTAATAATTTCATTTTTCTATACACCTCATTGTTGTGAGCACTGCGCCGTACGAGGACGGAGTGTGCGATGAGATATTAGATGCAATTTTTTTGAAAATGGCGCTTTTTGATAAAACATACACAGCGTTTTACATGCCAAATACGCTGTAGGAGAAGTTATGGAGGGCTGGTAACAATGCTTGTGAATTGTAAATAAATTACAGATTGTCAGTCTTGAGTGGGGGAGTTTGGGCTGTAGGTGGATAAGGGCATCACTCATACAGATAATGAGTGATGCGGTTTTAACGGAACATTAGTCACATTGTGAAATGGCTTCTTTTGCAAAGTGATGACGTAATGCAAGGAAGTTCTTTTGGACTTCTGGTGCATGTAGGTCAAAGCCTGTTGCTGTGCTGGTGCCATCTTTGGCGAAGGTTGCAGAGCCAGCAGATATAAGCGTTAAGCCTTTAAATGTCCATTGTTCTACCACTTTGCCATTTTCTAACTGACCCGTAAATTCAATCACGCATTTGTCTACTAGCTTGTTGAGCTGTGCTTTGTTGTTGGTGGTATTTGGGTAGACGTCAATATTTGAGACTTCTTGTAATGCACCAGCTTGGATTTGCGGAATTGTTGGAGCAGATGTACAAGCGCTAAGTGCAAGACCCGCAAGACCAGTCAAAATGAGTGCTTTTAGTTTCATAAGGTTCTTTCTTGTTGAGTGTTGTTGTATTTGAGTATAGGGATTTGAGATGAAGATGACTATATTTTTTATATGTTGACAGTGTATAGCATTGAATATAGATAAATAACTGCCTTATGCGAATGTTTAAATAATAAAAAATAGCATCGGATGAAATGGAGAGTTAGGACAAAGCTTGTAGTCTCTTATGTTGTTAGTGTGTCTTTTGACCATGTGTATGATGTAATCCAATTCAGGTTACTGATCTGGAAATAGGCTTTTGTATTTGGGTTGTACGGGCTCTTTAGTTTACTTGCAATAAGGTGCTTTGATGATCCAAAAAATGAAGAATGATGAAGATTTGTAATTTGAAATACCAAAATGAGCTTTAAACCAGTTTTTAAAATTTCGTCAGTATTTGGATAGGCAGTATCGAGATTTCATCAGAAAAATAGGTTGAGTGGGATGCTTCGTAAATTTTTAGATAAAATATGATGTCATGATTTAAATGCCAATCGTTAGATTAAAGATCATGATTGATCAAAATAATAAGAGTTAATATTACTGAGGCTGGTATGAAAATTATATGGAAGAAAAAGATATTAAAACTATTGGGTTGGGAGTTTCTGTTGCTTGTTGCTTCAAGTTTATTCTTTTTAACCGATTTTTATTATGATTGGTATAACAGCCAACGGGCAGAAGAGGATGTACATAAGGTCATGGCACTCGGACAATATCTGCTTGGTGTTTTGGTATCGAGTGTATTTGGCTTGTGGTTGTTGGGTTTAGTGCGTTCTTTTTTACATTTTTTGGTGGGTTTAATTTTAGTGATTGTGCAGTTGTGGATTAGTCTATTATTTTGTAGTACAGGCACATATGAAATTGAATGGGTCGCTTTAGTAGGTTTTGTTTATTACGTTATTTTAACGGTGCTGCATATTTGGTTAGCTTCACAATGGATGAAAACGTTAACACTACGAAAAATGACTTTGAAAGGGGAATAAGATTTATTTTCAAGACCTAACTTTGTCACTTAAAACGTATGTTAAAAAACCGCATTTAAGCGGTTTTTTAACAGTAATTGGAACTTAGGGCTGAAGCACCTAAATATCCATAACGGCTATAAAAAAATAATAAAGCTCAGCAAGCCTCGTCCTTTTTTGTGTAATTAAATCCCTGGCAAAAAGAACAGTACTACCAAACTACCCAATATCCCGCCTATTATGAGCCAGTCTTTCTTACGCATCTCTGCAATGTTGAGGATAGAAAAATACAAACTTGGGTACAGAATGCCTGCAAAAATGAGTATGCACAGTGGGTTATTAAACAAAAACTCAGAATAACCCGACAACACAAAAATAGCCGTGCTGGATATCCAATACAGCACAGCCAAGATAAATTTATTTATGGCTAATGCACGAACTGAACGGTCAAGGCGACTCAAGGATACTGCAAGTATCACGATAGCAATGATGCCACCCAGAATCGAAATCAACATAAAGAACAGGCCACTCATATCTGGCTTAGTGATGATATGTGGATAGAATTTCACCAGAGCGAAACTAAGTGCTAATAGCAGGGCATGAATTATAAAAAGATACAGATCAGGGCGATAATGACGCGGAACTTTCATATTTGAAATTTATTATTCTTATAAAAAATCCCGCTAGTTTTAGCAGGATTTTAATATATTTAAAATACGTTTTTTATTGCAGGCGTACAAATTTCTCTACACGGTCATTCAAGTCGTATGTCACTTCAAATGCTGCTTTTTTACCATCAAAGGTCGCTTCAGTTGGTGTGGCCACGATTTCCCATAAGCCCAGTGTCGCAACATCGGCTACACCATGGAACAGTGTGCGTCCAACGCGGTTTGCAGTGCTGTAGCCTTGCGTAAAGGAGAATACATCAACACGCTTACCATCCTGCTTAGTTTCACTGGCAATTGGAGAGCCAATTTCAGCTAAAATTGTACTACGTGGCATACCTTGTGCAATGACGGATAGGTCTTTCTTTTTAGGCTGTTTTGAAGCCATAACAGCAGAACATCCCGTTTCTGTAAAAGCCAGTGCAAGCAATAAAGGCACAACCAATAATTTCTTCATTTTTAAATATTCCCCCTTCTAACATTATTGAATATTTTGGAAGGATTATAGAGTAAATAAAGTAAATAAGTTTATGAAATTTAAAATAAAAATTATTTAGAAAGATTTAAGTAAGCTGTCAATAAATATTAAAAGTAATAAAAAACCCGCTCGAAAGCGGGTTTTTTTATTTAATTCAGAACTTAGTGTTGTAACACAGAAATATCAGCCACTTTCGTGAACAGGTCACGAAGCTGAGCAAGCATACGTAAACGGTTTGCTTTTAGGTCAGCATCATCTGCCATGACCATTACACCATCAAAGAACGCATCTACAGGCGCACGAAGCGCAGCAAGTGCAGACAACGCAGCAGTGTAGTCTTTGGCAGCAAATAACGGCTCAACCACAGGTGTAATTTTCGCAAGTTCAGCGAACAATGCTTTTTCAGCATCTTCAACCAAATTCGCTTCAACCACAGCGCCTTCAGGTGCAGCTTCTTTCGCAAGAATGTTGGCAACACGCTTGTTGGCAGCAGCAAGTGCGGCAGCTTCAGGCAAGTTACGGAAGTGATTTACTGCATTTACACGCTTATCAAAATCAAGCGGTGATTTTGGAGAAAGCGCTTGAACCGCTTGAATCACGTCTACAGCAACGCCTTGGTCTTCATATTTCGCACGGTAACGGCCTTCAAGGAATGCAACAGCATCCGCCAAAGTCTTAGCGTGATCTTTCAATACGTCGCCATAAGCAGTTAAAGCAAGTTTGATCAGGTCTTCAATTGAAACGTCTAACTCATTTTCAGTCACTAAACGCAAAATACCAATTGCAGAACGGCGCAGTGCAAACGGGTCTTTAGAACCTGTAGGCGCTTGACCAATCCCGAAAATACCTGTGAGCGTGTCTAAACGGTCAGCAAGGGCAATGGTTGTACCTGTTTTGGTTTTCGGTAAAACGTCACCCGCGAATTTAGGTAAGTATTGCTCACCTAAAGACTCAGCAACTTCATCATTTTCACCTTCAAGACGTGCGTAGTAAGTACCCGCAATACCTTGAAGTTCTGGGAATTCACCCACAAGCTCCGAAGTTAAGTCACATTTTGCAAGAAGGGCTGCTTTTTCAGCATCCGCTGGGTTTGCACCAGTAATCGGTGCAAGTGCAACAGCCAATTTCGCAATACGTTCAGACTTGTTCCACAGTGTGCCAAGTTCAGCTTGGAAAACCATGTTCGCAAGTTTCTCTTTACGAGACGCAAGCGGTTGCTTTTGGTCTTGTAAGAAGAAGAATTCAGCATCAGACAAACGTGGACGAACAACTTTCTCGTTACCTTCAATAATTTGAGTCGGATCTTTAGACTCAATGTTTGAAACAGTAATGAAGTAAGGCTGTAATTTGTTATCAGCATTAACTAAGCAGAAGTACTTTTGGTTGTCCTGCATCGTCGTAATCAATGCTTCTTGAGGAACTGCAAGGAAGCGTTCTTCAAAGCTTGCACGTAGCGCAACAGGCCATTCAACCAATGCTGTTACTTCGTCACGTAAGTCGGCAGGGACAATCGCAATCGCATTCACTTCATCAGCCAAAGCTTTCACTTGACCGTCAATGATTGCTTGACGCTCTTCAAAAGACGCAACGACGTGAGCCGCTTTTAACTTAGGCAAGTATTCTTCAGCATTGGCTAAAGTGATTGCTTCTGGCGCATGGAAACGGTGACCATAAGTCACGTTGCCTGCTTTGTGGTCTTGAATGGTTGCATCAACAACATCGTTGTCTTTAAGCAGCACAACCCATTTTACCGGACGTACAAATTCAGTACGGCTGGCTGCAGAACGCATGCGTTTTGCAATTGGAAGGTTATCCAACGCAGTTTGTAAGATTTGCGGTAAAAGCACATCAAGGCTTTGGCCTTTAACGTCTTTTAAGTAGCAAACTTTTTCAACTTTACCTGCTTGGAAAGTCGAAACTTGCTCAACTGTAATGCCTTGACCGCGCATAAAGCCTTCAAGCGCTTTAGTCGGGTTGCCTTCCGCATCAAACGCTGCTTGTTTCGCAGGGCCGTCAAAACGTTTTTGTGTGTCTGCTTGAGCAGTATCAACATTCACAATTTTAAGCGCTAAACGGCGCGGCGCTGCGTATGCTTCAATTGAGTCAAATGCAAGGCCAGCATCATTTAAGCCTTTAACCGTTTCAGCTTGCAGTGCATCACGTAATTTTTTCAGGCTTTTTGGTGGAAGTTCTTCACAGCCAAGTTCAAATAAAACAGTATGTTTAGACATTATTTGTTCTCCGCTGCAGCTTCTGCTTCAACTTGTGCTTTTAATTGCGCCAATACTTCATCACGTAAGTGCGGTTCAGCCATAGGGAAGCCAAGTTCCGCACGTGCTGCCACGTAGCTAGTTGCAATTGCACGTGCCAATGAACGTACACGTAAAATATAACGCTGACGCTCAGTCACAGAAATCGCACCGCGAGCATCTAACAAGTTAAAGCTGTGTGATGCTTTAATCACTTGCTCGTATGCAGGAAGTGGCAATTTAGCTTCGATTAAACGTGTTGCTTCAGCTTCG
The DNA here is from genome assembly GCF_003419885.1 of Acinetobacter sp. SWAC5. Taxonomy (NCBI): domain Bacteria; kingdom Pseudomonadati; phylum Pseudomonadota; class Gammaproteobacteria; order Moraxellales; family Moraxellaceae; genus Acinetobacter; species Acinetobacter sp. SWAC5. The sequence goes on along the minus strand of NZ_QUWR01000004.1, from coordinate 169,276 downwards.
TAGAAGTCGAACAATTCAAACATTTTATCAACTGGCGCATATTCAAAGTTGTAAGTCGATTGCTCAACTTCGTTTTGATGGAATACATCACCATAAGTTACTGTACCGAACTGGCCTTTAGTCCAAACAAGATCGTAAACAGAGTCCACACCTTGAAGGTACATTGCAAGACGTTCTAAACCGTAAGTGATTTCGCCAGTTACTGGGTAGCACTCAACACCACCGACTTGCTGGAAGTATGTGAATTGAGTCACTTCCATACCATTTAACCAAACTTCCCAGCCTAAGCCCCAAGCGCCTAGTGTTGGAGATTCCCAGTTGTCTTCTACGAAACGGATGTCGTGTACAAGCGGGTCAATACCAATCGCTTTAAGCGAGTCTAGGTACAGCTGCTGGATGTTGTCTGGGTTTGGCTTAAGCACAACTTGGAATTGGTAGTAGTGCTGCAAACGGTTCGGGTTTTCGCCATAACGGCCATCTTTAGGACGGCGCGACGGCTGTACGTAAGCTGCGTTCCAAGTTTCAGGGCCTAAAGCGCGTAGGAATGTTGCAGTGTGGAATGTACCAGCGCCCATTTCCATGTCGTAAGGCTGAAGGACTACACAGCCTTGTTCAGCCCAGTAGTTTTGTAAGGCAAGAATTAAGCCTTGGAAGGTATCAATATGCGATATGGCGCGACTCATGGTCATCCACTTAAAATTAGATAAAAATTGTGCTCAATTATAAGGATTTTGGGGGTGTGTGGCAAAGGTCTTTTATTTTCTATCAGCATTAAAAATATTGATTACAGAGTTCCTTGAATTTAGGATGCATGAGTAAGTTTTTGAAATCAAAATCTGTTTCGACATCACGGAGTGTGAAATAGCTTTCAGTATCTTTTTGATTCTGTTTAAGTGATGCTTCTAGTAGATTTAAACTTGAGTCGACATTATCTTTTAAAGCTTCTAAACATGCTTGATTGTATAAAATGCGACTGATTATATTGTTAGTATTATTTCGGTATTCATCGGTTGTTTTAAGTTTGTTGAGAGCATTTTCGGCTTCTTGAAGAAAGCTGGGTTCACTGAGCAAATTGTTTTCTTTTTGAATTCGATAAATCGTTAAACAAGTATGACTAAGATTAAGTAAAGCCCAAAAATTATTAGGTTTGCTTTCTAATGCTTCGAGTAAATACTTTTTCAAAGTAAAAAGATTTTTTAATCTTTCTTGAATGAGATGCTTGTATTGGGATGGTTTAGCGCGTTCTTTAAAATTATAGGAACCTTCTAGGTCTGATATTTTAAGAATTTTATAGACAAGGTTGATGAATTTTTGATGTTGTTCGAGCTTTTGTGAATGGTTGATTCTCTCTAGATGCTTTTTACAATCATGAATAAATTCTTGATAAAAATTACCTAATTGTTGGTGAGTATTGAATTTTATTTCATCAATGTATAGTTGGAGTCGTTCACTAGGATCTTCGATAAAACTTAAAGGGCACTCTATATCTTTATTAATTTGCAAAAATATAGAATCGGCATCACAGCCATAAATGACTTTGCACTCTTCATCATTCTCTAAAAATTGATGGCTTTCTTTTTGTAAAACTTGTTCTTTGTATTCGAGCCAATATAACCAATTATTGAATGGCCTTAGCTCATTTAAAGCATCCATTAAGGGATCATTTTCCCCACTATAACCTGCAACAATCCAAGGACTTTTACAGCCTGTAGACACTACAACTTTTTGTAAAATCGGATCGTGTATATTTAATTGTGATGATGTGTTTCTTTGAACTTGTCCTGCATGTTGACCATTTAAGTAAATAATACAGGGGTCATCAAAAAGTTCAGGATTTATTTGATCTACTGAACCTAGATCATAAATAGCTGGTAGTGGATACATGCCAACCATATAACAAGCATTAATGAGTAATGGGTCAAAGTTAGTGGTCAAAATACGTTTGATATAACCTTGCTTTAATAATTCTGCGATGGTCAGGTGAGCAAAGTTTAGTTTGGCTTTGGGGATGCTCCTTGCTTCATTACCCTGAATATGCCATTGAAAAATCTCTTTACGATGAGCAGGTGATAGTTTACTCATAATGTCGTTGTATTGAAGTATGCTTAAATTCTCTATGGATTGTCGTTTTACTTCTTCTGTAAAATAATTAGGAAAGTTGTCGATCGCGATTTTCATTAGCTTTTGCGCAGGCGGTATGCCAGCAGATACAGAAATGCCTGCTCCGACCAGTAAAATTGCACCACCATCTTCTTTAGCATCTTTTAAAGAGGCTGCTAAGTGTTTTAAAAGTTCTTCGCGCTTTGGGTTCATTATTTTTTATAAAGTCATATGTTGCTTACTATATTATGGTTAAGTTGATGTTTTTCAAATTTTATTTATATTTTCAAAAATAAATCTAATATTTATAACATATAAAATAAATACATCTTTTAATGAAGTGTCGCCTATAATTCGTTTAAATATAAAACAGCAAATGCAGGTCTCACGTGTTTCACTCCAAAGCAGCTTGGCTCAATACCCTAAAACCTAATTTTAAAGTGCTCCCGCTTAAAGACCGCGTCTTATGTGGGGTAGGGGCTTTGCTTGGATTAAGTATTTCCTCGCTCATCAGTTGGCTTGCACTAGGTAACCTAAATGCATGGTATATCGCGCCTATGGGCGCATCTTCAGTGCTGTTGTTTGCTGTGCCTGCTAGTCCTTTGGCACAGCCCTGGAATATGGTGGTTGGTAACAGTATTGCGGCGCTCATCGGTGTGACCTGCGCAATGTGGATACCCAATCAGACTGAAGCATTTAGTGTAGCCGTTGCGCTGGCTATCGTGCTGATGATGACCACAGATTCCTTACATCCGCCGAGTGGCGCGGTGGCGATTACTGCGGTGCTGGGTGGCAAAGCTGTACAAGATTTGGGTTATGCATTTCTGTTTTATCCTGTGCTATTAAATTCTGTATTGCTGATGGCCTTTGCTATATTTTATAACCGTTTGCTTGGTAAACCATATCCGCAGCGTCCACAGGTCAATATACGCAGCGCAGATCCGACACCGATGCAGAAAGTGTCCATTCGGCCAGTAGATATTCAGCAGGTATTAGAACGTCAGAGCCAGTTGCTTGATATTAGTGAATATGACTTACAGAAAATTATTTTAGAAGCACAGCAGTTGGCAAACCGTCGCAATTTAAGTCAGTTTAGCTGTCGTGACATTATGAGCCGTCAGGTGCTTACTTTGAGGGCCGAAGATGATATTCAGTCGGCTTTAGAAAAATTTAAACAGGTGAATTTAATGAGCCTGCCCGTGGTAGGTGATTTGGACCGATTGGTGGGTAATTTAGCTTTGTATGAGGTCGTGGAGTGGTTCAAACGCGCTGCTGATCCTAAAGCCAGCTGGGAAAATCACGTATATCAGATTATGAATCCTAAAGTGGTGACTGTCAGACCAGATCAACCGATTGAAGATTTAGTTCCATACTTTGTTGAGCGTTCTTTTAATTACATCCCTGTGGTTGAAAATCAGCGCTTAATTGGCATGATTAGTCGTGCAGACATGATTGCAGCCTTAAATCAGCAAATTCACTTCTTAAAAGAGAAAGCTTAAATGTAGGCAAAAAAAAGCTGTAGGCTTTTGGGGGAAAACCTACAGCGACCAAAGAGGTCTAAGGGATCTCTATTGTGTTTATAACAACAGACTAAAATTAAAATAACCTGAATTTAAATGCAGATTACTGCAACGGATCATTATTTACAGTACGTACAGGGTGGTCATAGCCTTGCATATTTTTGTATTGGCTTTGCTGTTTTGGAATCACCAGCCATAAAACCAAATACACCAAAATCCCTGGAAATGCTGCACTCATACATGAAACGATCACGAAAATAACGCGCAACAAATTTGCATTCCAACCAAAACGTTCAGCAATACCGCCCATTACACCCGCAATCATGTTTGAACGGTTCGAACGATATAAACCAACATTGGCCATTCAAGTCTCCTTAATTCATCAATTGTTATATGAAGCATCATGTGAACGATAAAACTTAATTCAATCATGCATCCATACTTTTAAAATGGTGACATGGATCAATTTTTAAAGCTGTTTTAAGCAAAAAAAACGTAAAGATATGTAAAAGAATGAGGATTTAGAAAATAATGGTGGCATACATTTAATTTTAAAAATTTATACAGCATACATATCTATAAAATTTAGAGTTTTTTAATGTCTGATAAGCAATTGGTCATCATATATAAGAGTAGAGCATATTTTACTGATGAAAATTTTAACCGCTCTTCACTTATCGAAGTATTGCCAGCGTTGGGTGACGAAGAAAGTTTGGCTAGGCATGATGGTTTTATCATGCTTTGCCCTCATAGGGTGTAGCTCACCTGAGCATCAAGCCAGTAATGTGCAAAAAGATGTCATCCAAGTGGATAGGTTGGATCTAGAAAAACAGAAGGGTCGTGCTTTATTGAATGTGGCGTTGGGGCAGGAGAGGGTTGCGATCGCTGAACAACCTATGAATGTGGGCTTGGTGAACCAAGAGGCGATGCCTTATGTTGGCCGTTATGCCACGAAAATTGATTGCGAAGATGCTTTTGTCGGTTGTGAAAGTGGTGAAGCTGATTTCATTATCAGTTTATCACCCAATGGTATAGCACATCGCATGATTAAACATCGTGGCTCCATTACCTTTACCTCCAATCAACAATATCGGCAGGACCATTGGTCTTATGACCCAAATGTGCATCAAATTATTTTGCATCGTGCTTCAGGGGGCGACTTTTTTTATGATATTGATGCTAAAAAAATATTGTGATGGATTTGGATAAAATTGCTCATGCAACTGAAGTGAATCAGCAATATTTTGCTGAAGGGAATCCATTGCCACTGAAAGCTTATGTGCTAGAAAAAATTAATACTCGATCTGTGCAAGAATAGATCAAATTGAAAATAACAGAATGTGGTGGGTTGTGTGGGGTTCGAACCCACGACCAATAGATTAAGAGTCTACTGCTCTACCAGCTGAGCTAACAACCCTTTGTCAGGATTAGTGAACTTAAAGCATTGCTTTGAAGCATCACCCGAGTGCAAAAGTGAATGTATAGACGTCAAAAAACACCGTACATTGCAACATCGGTATAGCAAAATTTCGAGAATGGCAAATACACCCGAATGGGTAGATTGGTCTTGGTCGGAACTTGCAGGTTTCTTTTTCTTCGCATGCCGGAAGAAAGAAGCCCTAAGAAAGAATGGTGGGTCGTCCGCGACTCGAACGCGGGACCAATAGATTAAAAGTCTACTGCTCTACCAACTGAGCTAACGACCCTTAGGGAGTATACTGCATTTTAGTCTAAAACCGAAGTTTTAGAAAGATGGTGGGTCGTCCGCGACTCGAACGCGGGACCAATAGATTAAAAGTCTACTGCTCTACCAACTGAGCTAACGACCCATCTTTGGGGTATCGAAGTAAATGGTGGGTCGTCCGCGACTCGAACGCGGGACCAATAGATTAAAAGTCTACTGCTCTACCAACTGAGCTAACGACCCATATCACTTGATGGTGCGTATTGTAGCAAGATATCGATTGAGCGCAAGTAAAAAATCATAAACTTGCTTTTGTTTGTTTATAAATACAACAAAAAAGCCCGTTTTTATCAAAAAACGGGCTTTTTATAATCAGAAACGATACTTGTAGGCGTTAATGTTGCTTAAAATATCTGCAGTTAAGTCACAGTAAGCATCACTATTGGGTAGCCAAACCAAGATACGATCACTGGTTTTTTCAGGATCAAAGCCTTGTTCTTTTAACTTACTCTTTTGATATTTAAAGGTGCCTGTGGTTTCAACTTGCTGTTGTATGCGTAAAAACAACGGGACTGCATAGGCTGGAAGGCATTTTTTAAATTCAACCAGCATATCTTTGCAGTCTTGTTCATCTAATACAGCATTTGGGTGTAGGGTAATGGCTGCCATACCTGCACGACCATTGGTATTTGGAATTTCTACACCATAAACTACGGCTTCTGAAATTTTACTGTACTCACTCACCATGTTTTCAACTTCAGTTGTTGACACATTCTCGCCTTTCCAGCGGAAGGTATCACCTAGGCGATCCACAAATTGTGCATGGCGGAAGCCAATATCACGCACTAAATCGCCGGTATTGAAGTAAGCATCGCCATGCTTAAACATATCTTTGATAATGACCGATTTATTTTTTTCTGGATCGGTATAGCCATCGAACGGTGAGCGACGGGTAATTTTACCCACCAATAGCCCCACTTCACCTTTTTTAACTTTAATGCACCATCCTTTTTTATTGCGGATGGGCTCATTCTTTTCTTTATCAAATTGAATAACCGCATACGGTGTTGGCGAGAAGCCTACAGTATTGTCAAAGTTAAATACGTTACTAAAGCCAACGTTGCCTTCACTCGACGCATATAACTCTAAGACTTCTTCAATACCAAAGCGTTCTTTAAATTTGTCCCAGATATTTGGGCGCATACCGTTACCAATCATTTTGGTGACACGGTGGCCTTTTTCAAGATCAGATGGTGGTGCATCCATAAGATAGCGACACAGCTCACCAACATAGCCAATCGCTGAGGCATCAAATTTTTGTACATCTTTCCAAAAAGAGGAAGTTGAGTATTTACGACGAATTGCGAGTGTTGCAGCACCTGCAATCACACCACACCAGCACACCACAGTACCTGTTGCATGGTAAAGGGGCAGGGTGACATACATGACGTCATCTGGAGTGAGATTTAAAATATGACCGTAAGTGCCATAAGCCAATGTCCAACGACTATTGGTAAAAATCACGGCCTTAGGGAGGCCGGTGGTGCCAGAAGTGTAAATATAAAACAGGCCATCTTTGCCTTTTACACTTTGTGTGGTTGGTGGGTTGAATTTTGGAAATTGCTCAATCAGCTGAGCGAGGTTTTGAAAGCCTTTAGGTGCTTTACCTGCATCTATTAGTGTTGCTTGATCGGCAAACCAATGTAAACGCTCTGGTGCGACGCTCAGGTCATTACGAATTTCATCAACAGCAACACGGCATTCTTCACCTACAATCACAGCGATCGGGTTCACAAGGTTAATGCTATGTGCGAGCACCTTACCTACTTGAGAGGTATTCACCAGTGCAGCCGTCACGCCAATTTTTGCTAACGCAACAATACATGCCACCAACTCAGAGCGGTTTTCAATCATCACCGCAATCACATCACCTTTTTTAGCTCCGAGGGAAAGGTAGTAATGCGAAATCTGGTTAGCCCATTGGTTGAGCTCGGTATAGGTATATTTTTGTTCTTCAAAGAGTAAAGCCATGCCATTTGGATTGCGCTTAACGGCTTTTTCAAATGCGAGACCAAGACCAGCAGGTGTATTTGGAGTGCGTAAATAGGCTTGTTTTAGTCCCGTCAATAAATTAGGGACTTTGCTCATAAATTTTGGAATTTTAGCAGCGACATCCGCAATCCCAATCAGGTCGTGTTGTGTAGTTTGGCTCATGAGAATCCTAGTTATTTTGCGTAATCCAATACGTCTTTTGTTAGCGGTATATGATGCATTCAGTAGAGATATTGGTTTTTAATCGTTTTAATCTAGTGCAATCAACCTAATTTGACAAAAGTATCAAAAAAAAACCAGTCACCGAAATGACTGGATTTTTTTAATCAGCTGCAATTTTGCAAGTATTACTCAGCTGAAGTATTACTTTTCTTTGGTGGACGACCACGAGGACGGCGCGGGCGAGCAGGTTTGTCTTTGTCTGCTTTGACTTTTTCGTCATCTGCATCAATGACATCCGTATTTTCTACGGCTTCCTGAACCTCAGACTCAGCTTCAACAACTTCATTCACTTCAACAGGTGTTGCTTCAACTTCTGCTGGTGTTTCAGTTGCTTCTTCTACAACTGGCTCTATTGCAAGCGTTGCTTGAGTAGGTGCGAGTTCTTCAAGCACTGGAGCGACTTCAGCTACATGTTCAACAGCAGGCGTTGCTTCAGTTGTGCTTTCAGCTGTTTCGGTTACTTCAGCTTGCGCGCTTTTCGCTTGCTCAAGGGCTTGTTCTGCCGCCAATTTAGCTAAACGACGACGTACACGTGGATCATTTGAAACACGATTTTCAGAAGTTGCTTTCGGTGGTGTTAAGTCCAATACCGGTGCAGGTTCTGCTTGAGGTGCTGCTTTAGCAACGACAACATCACGTGTGACAGGTTTTTTCTCAACAGCTGTTGGTGCAACTGTAGAAAGTGTAGCTGCATACTCTTCCGTGAATTTTTGCAATGCACGGTTGAATGTTGGAATTAAACCAAACTGTTCAATTAGCACAGAGCAGTCTTCACCATAGACATGGCGAATTAGACTCCCCACAGTATATTCACCCAAAGTTGGTACTTGTGAAGGTGATAACTTCGGTGCCTGAGCTTGACGATTTTGCGCTTCACGTTGCTGACGACGACGTTGACGCGGGTCATTGCTTGCACGTTTCACTGGTGCATCTTGAACTGGCTTTTCAGCAGGTTCTTGATGTGCTTTGGCTTTGCTCTTGTGCTCTGTTTTTGGTGCTTCAGTAACAACAGCAGTTTCTGCTGGTGTAGCTTCTGCAACTTGTGCACGTGCTGGCTTTTCAGCTTTTGCTGGTGCTTCAGGCGTTAAAGCAACAATTTCACTTTGCGCTTGATCAAGGTTTACCACCATAGCAGTTGGAAGAATCTCTTGGCGAGGTACTTCAATAGTTTCTACTTTAGGTTGGCGCGAAGCAACAGCAGGCGTGTTTTCAACTGCCAACTCTTGAGCAATGGTTTGCTCATTTAAAACGCTTGGATCACGGTGGCGATTTGGGCGGTTTGGACGTTGGTGGTTGTTACGATCACGACGTGGAACAGCTTGTTGTTCATGATTTTGTTGCACATCATGCTGCTGTTGTTCGTTGTGATTGTTGTTGTGTGGGCGACGTGAGTTGCGCTTGTTTTCACGCGCTTCTTGACGTTGCTCTTGACGCGACACTTGGAGCACTTCTTCATGCACTTGATGTTGTGGTGCATTGTCTTGAGCAACTTGCTCACGTGGTTCTTTGTGTTTGTTGCGTTGCTTTTTGTTGTGGTTGCGCTGAGTTGCTTTTTCGTCTTTCTCAACATGTTTTTCTGTTTCACGAACATCAGGCTTATGTGTAACAGACGTAGACGGCGCTAAGTACACATTGCTTGCAGGTGCGGCAACTGGTGCAGCGGCTGTAGCAACTTGACCCACTTGGCCAAATTGACCACGGCTTACAGCACCACCATTCACCATTTGTTCAATCATGGTTGCTGCATTATTTGCAGTACGTGATTGATCGATGGTTGCAGCTTGCTTTTGTACAAACAAGTTTTCTAACCAAGCACATGGGCTAGAGCTTGCAACAGCAGGTGCTGGCGCTTGAGCGACAGGTGCTTGTTGTGCAGCTTGAGCCTTGTGTTGTGACTTTTTATGGCCTTTTTCTTGTGTTTGAACAGGCGCTTGAGCGACTTGTTGTTCGTCTTCTAAATGCCATTCAGAAGCTTCATAGCCCAATTCTTTTTCGCTTGAACGCGTTGCTTCAGTACGTTCATAACTAGTTGGCGCAAAGCCTTCTGGGTTGTATGAAATTTCGTAATGTGGTGTTTCTAAATGCGGGTGAGGCAATACAGTGACACGTACATTTGAAGTTTGTTCTAAGTACACAAGGCTATGACGTTTTTCATTCAATAAGAAGGCTGCAATTTCTACAGGAACTTCTACTTGAACTTCACCATGACGCTCGCGAAGGGCAATCTCTTCAACTTTACGCATAATTGAAAGTGAAAGAGAGCGTAGGTCACGAACCATACCAGTGCCGTGGCAACGTGGGCATACATAACCGGTTGCTTCTTCGAGTGATGGACGTAAGCGTTGACGGCTCATTTCCATTAAACCAAAGCGAGACAATTGACCGAATTGAATGCGGGCACGGTCGCTTTGTGTAGCTTCACGAAGTTTCGCTTCAACCATACGTTGGTTACGGTCTTTGGTCATGTCGATGAAGTCGATAACAACCAAGCCACCAATGTCGCGTAAACGAAGTTGGCGCGCAATTTCTTCAGCTGCTTCTAAGTTGGTGTTGAGTGCAGTTTCTTCTACATCGTGACCACGTGTTGATTTCGCTGAGTTAATGTCGATAGACACTAAAGCTTCAGTTTGATCGATGACAATTGAACCGCCAGAAGGAAGTTTAACTTCACGCTCATAAGCCGTTTGAATTTGGCTTTCAATACCAAAATGAGCAAATAACGGTTCATTTAAAGTATATGTTTTAAGTTTGTCGATTTGACGAGGCATCACAGCTTTAACAAAGTTATATGCTTCGTTATAGGCTTGTTCAGAGTCAATCAGAATTTCTGCAACGTCATCACGTAGATAGTCACGAATTGCACGTGTTACGACACCAGCTTCTTGATGAACAAGCATTGGTGATGGACCTGAATTAGACGTGCTTTGGATTTGAGCCCAAAGGTCTAATAAGTGCTGTAGGTCAAGTTGCAATTCTTCTTGTGAACGGCCAATACCTGCAGTACGTACAATTACGCTCATACCGCGAGGGATATTTAAAGATGCCAACATTTCTTTCAATTCTTCACGAACTGAACCAGAAATTTGACGACTAATCCCGCCACCTTTAGGGTTGTTTGGCATAAGTACCAAATAACGACCCGCAAGTGAAATGAAAGTAGATAAAGCTGCGCCTTTGTTGCCGCGTTCTTCTTTTTCCACTTGAACTAAAAGTTCAGTGCCTTCCGTGATGAGCTCACGAATGTTTGAAGTTTGACGAGGGTCAGCTTTGTAATATGAGTTGGCAATTTCCCGCATCGACAAGAAACCTTGACGACCTGCACCGTATTCAACGAATACAGCTTCTAGAGAAGGTTCAACGCGAGTCACGTGACCTTTATAGATGTTGGATTTTTTTTGCTCACGCGTACGATTTTCTAAGTCAAAATCGTAAAGACGTTGTCCAGTGACAAGTGCAACGCGAATCTCTTCGGCATGTGTTGCATTAATCAACATACGTTTCATGGAGTAACACCTAATAGTGATACACAACAAAACATCGCTATACACGTAGCGAACATCAAACAACGGATCAACCCTCAGATCTCAAATATACCGATTGCGGTCTGAGTTTTTTTACCGGCCTTCTTTATAGTGGGCTTCGGTTTTTGATTCACGTATTGATGATGGCAATACGGCTTCAATCTTTAAACGATTAAAGTCACCTCATGGATTCACTGGCGGACAAGCGGTACATTGGATGTGAGTAACTTTCACTGTCACATTGCTCAAAGATCATCCCTTCTTTGTAGATAGAGTGTCTTGATACGGAATTATCATCGTATCTTTACAACTTGTGCAGATCCAATGTATCAACGCTGTAGCCTGAATGCAGCATTAGGGCGCGACTAATCTGATGTGTATCAGTTTACGTTTAAAACCAACTAAAGTTGGCAGCATATTTTTTTGGGTAAGCTGCTTTTACATCGTATAGATGTAATTAAACGCAACAGCTTACAGTTTTGCCGATATAATAAGCCTTCGGCGTCGGCATAATTCTTTTGGGACCTATGCGTATTTAGATGGGCATTTCATTGAAAAAGCATGCTCAGTAAACTGAAACGATTCAACTTTTGTCCACCAACGATGGTTTCCGTGCGCTGACTATATCAAACCTTGCATCATCTGCCTATGGGCTAAGCTTATGTTTCTTGTGTAAAGCATAGCCTAAATGATCAGTTTTTAACCAAATTTAGTATTTTTTTTAGGTCACAGTAATTGTATGAATTCTACACAGCAATGGCAAAGCGTCACTTGGTTTGAAGTGGATGAGCATCAAGCGGGACAGCGCATTGATAATTTTCTATTTACCCGACTCAAAGGCGTACCTAAAAGTCGAATTTATCGTTTGATTCGTGAAAGCCAAGTGCGTGTAAATAAAAAACGCGTGAAAGCAGAAACTAAATTAAATATTGGCGATCAAGTTCGGGTTGCCCCAATTCGTTATGAACAAAAAGACGAATCAGCCGTACCTGTGTCCGATAAAGTGGCACAAAGTTTATTGGCGCGTGTGATTTACGAAGATGAAGGCTTAATGGTGGTCAATAAGCCATCAGGTATTGCTGTGCATGGTGGTAGTGGTGTGGCTTATGGCTTGATTGAAGGCTTACGTGCTGCTACAGGTAAAAAATATTTAGAGCTGATTCACCGTATTGACCGTGATACATCTGGTTTGGTGATGATTTCTAAAAAGCGTAGTGTATTGAAGACTTTACAAGATATGTTGCGCGAGCACAAAATTCAAAAGACCTATGCGGCTGTGGTCAAAGGCCAAGTGAGTTTAGATAAGCAGTTGATTGATCAGCCACTACTTCGTTATGAATTGGCCAATGGCGAGCGTCGTGTACGCGTGTCTAAAGACGGTAAAGAATCGAAAACCCAGTGGAATGTTCAAGAACGCTTTATGCATGCAACTTTGGTGTACGCTTCGCCATTGTCTGGTCGTACCCATCAGATTCGTGTGCATGGTTTAAGTATTGGTCATCCATTGGTGGGTGATGATAAATACGGTCATGAAACTGATTATAAAGGTCCGAAACCGCGCCGTTTATGCTTACATGCAATGCGCCTTGAAATTCCTGGTTATGCGACGATTGAGGCGCCATTACCTGAAGACATGCAAAGTTTAGTGGCACAGCTGCGCGCACAGAAAGCGGATAAACCAGCTGCAACGCCTGAGGATTAATTTTTAAATTGTTGTCCTTTCTATAGCTCTGCGCTGTGTAAAATTGAGTTAGAACTCATTTCTCCCAAGCCTGCTCTACAAGGGGTATGCACATGATTTGTTTTAAGCAGAATCAAATTTAGGAAAATTTTATGAAAAAACCAGTAGAACTGATCATTTTTGATTGGGATGGCACTTTATTTGATTCCGTTGGACAAATTGTGGCAAGTCTTATGTTTGCTGCCGAGCAGTATCAGCAACCGCTGACTGCTGAAGATGCAAAAAGCATTATTGGCCTAGGTTTACCAGAAGTTGCTCAGTGTTTATTTCCGAATGTACCTGAATTACATGAAGAGATTTTACAAAGCTATGCAACCCATTATGTCGCGAACTCAAAAGGTGATGCATGGTTTGCAGGCGTGTCCGAAATGCTACGTGATTTGAAAGATCAAGGAGTGCAATTGGCGGTTGCTACAGGGAAGAGTCGTAAAGGTTTAGACCGTGTGTTACATCAGACGCAAAGCGAAGATTTATTTGTTGCAACACGTGCTGCTAGTGAAACTAAATCCAAACCCGATCCGTTGATGTTGCAAGAAATCTTGCAGCAAACAGGTGTGGTTGCAGAGGCTGCAATTATGGTGGGGGATACCTCTTATGATTTGCAGATGGCGCAAAATATTCAGATGCCTCGAGTTGGGGTGCTATATGGTGTGCATGATCAGCAAGTACTGTCGCAATTTGCTCCACTGGCAATTGTGTCTGATGTGCGTAAATTGCATGATTTTCTTTTGGCACAAGTACAAGATATTGAACTGATTTAAGCTTTAACTGGCTTAAATAAAGAGAAATGGCGGGTGGCTAGTATCTAACGAGTCCCGCCTTTTTTTATGCAGTATTGGAAAAATTTGAAGCTTATATTGGTAGGCATAGTCTTAAAAAACAACAAATGATCTAGTCTTTTAGTCGTATATAGGGTGTTTATTTTCGATTGAGGGAAATTCATACACCCGCTGTGATTTTGATTGCAGCTTATTGTTTAATCTTAAAGTTTTGTTTTTAAATAATAAATCCGAGTTAATTTATAGGAATTAGCTATTGTTAGAAATAAAATAAGTATTGGCACTTGAATAGCAAAATCCCGATTCTAAACCAGTTTATTCATATAAGCGTTCTCTGCTGAAGCACCTGCCAGACATGATTGTTGGTTAGGAAGGGTTGAGGTTCATTGACTTTACACATGAACTTTAAATTGACTTTTCACAGATGGCGCTGTAAGTCCCATTTTTGCAGTTTAAGGAAACATTGATGTCGAATTCTGCTGTTGTTGAGTCAGTTGCTTTAGCACTGCGAGAAGCTGAACTATCAAAAAAAGCGATTGCGCCAATCCGTCCACAACTTGGCGGTGAAAGTGCAGATGTTGATATTGCGTATGCAGTTCAGGAAGTAAATACTGCGCGCGCTTTAACAGAAGGTCGTCGTTTAACTGGCCGTAAAATTGGTTTGACTTCAAAAGTAGTTCAAGCACAGTTGGGCGTAGATCAGCCTGACTTTGGTATGTTATTTGCCGATATGGCTTATGGTGATGGCGAAGCGATCCCAGCGGGTCTTTTGATCCAGCCTAAAGTTGAAGCAGAAATCGCTTTAGTGATCAAAGCAGATTTAACGAAAGAAAAACACACTTACGCAGACATTATTAGTGCAACTGACTATGCACTTCCTGCGGTAGAAGTGGTTGATAGCCGTATCGAAAATTGGAAAATTTCATTGATTGATACCGTGGCTGATAATGCATCTTCAGCGGCTTATGTTTTAGGTTCACGCCCTGTGAAACTGGAAAACCTTGATCTTGTAAATTGCAAAATGACCATGACTCGCGCGGGCGAAGTGGTATCTCAAGGTGTTGGTAAAGCATGTCTTGCAAACCCACTGAATGCTGCTGTTTGGTTGGCAGATGAAATGGTACGCCGTGGTCGTCCACTTTTGGCAGGTGACATTATTTTGACTGGTGCGCTTGGCCCAATGGTTGTGGCAAACGCGGGTGACGAATTTGTGGTTGAAATTGAAGGTTTTGGTTCTGTAACAGCTGCATTTGCTGCTGAATAAGACTTGGCCTGAGCAAAATTTTTAGAGAGTACGTTAATGAAAAAGATTAAATGTGCAATGATCGGTCCAGGTAATATTGGTACTGATTTGCTTTACAAACTTCAACGCAGCGAATGGTTAGAACCAGTATGGATGGTGGGTATTGACCCAACTTCTGAAGGTCTTGCACGTGCTGCAAAAATGGGTTTGAAAACCACTGCTGAAGGCGTAGATGGTTTACTTCCGCATATTATCGAAGACGACATCAAAATTGCATTTGATGCAACTTCAGCTTATGTACATGCTGAAAACAGCCGCAAGTTAAATGAGCTTGGCGTGTTAATGATTGACTTAACACCTGCTGCAATTGGTCCATTCTGCGTACCACCAGTGAACTTGAATGCTTTACTTGAATCAGGTGAAGTACCAAACGTAAACATGGTGACATGTGGTGGCCAAGCAACAATTCCAATGATTGCTGCGATTGCTAGCGTTCAGCCTGTGAACTATGGCGAAATCATTGCAACTGCTTCGACTAAGTCTATTGGTCCTGGTACACGTAAAAATATTGATGAATTTACCCGTACAACTGCAAGCGCAATTGAAAAAGTTGGCGGTGCAAAACAAGGTAAGGCCATCATTATTATTAACCCAGCTGAGCCACCAGTGTATATGCGCGATACAGTGCATTGCTTAGTTGAAGGTGAGCCTGATCAAGCTGCTATTACTGAAGCTGTTCATGCCATGCTTAAGGAAGTTCAAAAATATGTACCAGGTTACAAACTTGTAAATGGTCCTATTTTTGATGGCAACCGTGTTTCTATCTTCTTAGAAGTAGAAGGCCTAGGTGACTTCTTGCCTAAATATGCGGGTAACCTCGATATTATGACTGCAGCAGCTGCGCGTACTGCAGAAATGTTTGCAGAGCGTTTAATCGCATCACAAGTTGCTGAAGCTTAAGGAGCACATCATGTCTAAAGTGATTATTAATGATATGACACTGCGTGACGGTATGCACCCACAGCGCCATCAAACTACGGTTGAGCAAATGATTGCCATTTCAACTGCTTTAGATGAAGCAGGTGTGCCTTTAATTGAGGTGACACATGGTGATGGTCTTGGCGGCAACTCAGTCAACTACGGTTTTGCAGCTGCTACAGATGAAGAATATTTATCTGCAGTTGTGCCGCGTATGAAAAATGCCAAAGTAACAGCATTGTTGCTTCCCGGTATCGGTACGGTTGATCACCTGAAAATGGCGCATGAGATTGGTGTTTCAACCATTCGTGTTGCAACGCACTCAACAGAAGCGGATTGCTCTGAACAGCACATCACTGCTGCACGTAAGTTGGGTATGGACACAGTCGGTTTCTTAATGATGGCGCACATGGCTTCTCCAGAGCGTTTATTAGAAGAAGCGAAAAAGATGGTGTCTTACGGTGCAAACTGTATCTATGTGACTGACTCTGCGGGTTATATGCTTCCGCAAGATGTGACTGACCGTGTTGGCGCTTTACGTCAAAACTTAGATTCGAACATCGAAATCGGTTTCCATGGTCACCATAACTTAGGTATGGGCGTGGCAAACACGGTTGCTGCTGTTGAAGCCGGCGCGATCCGTGTTGACTTGGCATCTGCAGGTTTGGGTGCTGGCGCGGGTAACACACCGCTTGAGTTATTTGTAGCTGTTGCGAACCGTATGCAAATGGAAACTGGCGTTGACTTGTTTAAAGTACAAGACATTGCTGAAGACCTAGTAATTCCAATGATGCACAACCCGATCCGTGCCGATCGGGATGCTGCAACATTAGGTTATGCAGGCGTTTACTCTTCATTCTTGTTATTTGCTAAACGTGCTGAAGCAAAATATGGTGTTTCTGCGCGTGAAATTCTTCTTGAGCTTGGTCGTCGTGGTACGGTTGGCGGTCAAGAAGACATGATCGAAGATTTGGCTTTAACAATGTCTAAAGCACGTGAATTACAAGCTTAATATTACTTAAGCAAAGTTCACTAAAAAGCACTCCATTTGGGGTGCTTTTTTTGTTTATCGCACATGAATTTTAGACAAGAGGCTGATGTTGTCGATTGACCGATGATGTTGCTAAAAAGAGATTTTGCATGTCATAACAGTGTCATTGTGTGCTGAAACAATTCAACTTAATAAAACTGTTGAAAAATATGTTATTTTTTTGATCTAAACATTTGAAATTAATAGTTTTAATATATTGTATTATTTGTTTTAAATATAAGTTTGGGGGCGAGATTAGGCCTCTATTTTAAGGTGTTAAACTTAAAAGCAATAAGTAGCGTGTAGAACTGAATTAAAAACTTTAAAAAATAATTTTAACCATGATAAAACGAGCACTTATTTAAACCATGTGGTAAATAAAGTGCAAAACAGTTATTGCTGAAAACTCTAAACAAAATCAGTCAAAATTACGCAATGAATCAGGATGAGATATTCATCGAAAAAACTTAATACTGTGGTCTGATTTCTCAAACTCGCATTGTTCAGCATGATAGCACCATAGCTTAATTTGATGATTTAGGAAGAGAGCCATGCGTCGTCAAAACTTATGGATAGCAATGCTTGCTGCAACAGCAACTTTAGGGACAACTGCATCTCATGCAGACTTTATTGGCGACAGTCAGGTTCAATTGAAATTTAAAAATTTCTATTTAGACCGTCAAATTGAAGATACGCCAAACAAAAACTGGGGTTCATGGAGCCAAGGCATCACGTTGGATGCCAAATCAGGTTACCAAGATATTGGTGGTGGTGTTCAAGTAGGTGCAGACCTTTTGGTACAACATGCCTTTAAACTCAATGGCCGTGATGCAAATGCAGACTTCATTTTGCCGCATGATGGTAAAGAGTCGAAAGATGAATTTGGCAAAGTCGGTGCGACCTTAAAAGCAAAAGTAGCTAAAACAGAATTGAAAGTAGGTGAATTGTTACCCGTTTCTCCAGTTTTAGTCTTTGACCCATCGCGTCAACTACTCACTACATTTAGTGGTGCATGGTTAGAGTCTAAAGACATTAAAGACACAAAATTGACCTTGGCTTATATTGACGGCATTAATAACCGTTATGACAACCAATTCCGTGATTTGACTTTATTTGCTCCTGCAAAAGGTGCGAGCTATTACGATAATGGCCCAAAATCAGACGGTATGTATATTGCGGGTGTTGACCATCAGTTTACACCTGAAATTGGCGGGAGCTACTGGTATGCCGATGTGCAAGATATTTATCGTCAAAACTATGTTGGCCTAAACTACAAAACGAAATTAGGTGAAAAAGCGAAATTTGATAGCCATATTCGTTATTTTGACAATGCAGATTCAGGCAATAGCTTATATGGGCCGATTGATAATCAGGCATTATCAGTAGGTGCAAAAGTGAATTATGGTTCACATACAGTCGGCTTGGGTTACCAACAGATGTTTGGTGATGATGCTTTCCCTACATTGGGTGGCTGGGTACCACAGCCATACTTAGTGAACTGGGGTGTAGCAACATTCACTGCGAAAAATGAAAAATCGTATGGCTTAACTTATGGTTATGACTTCGCTGAAATGGGCGCTAAAGGTTTAAATGCGACTGCGGTTTACATGATGGGCCAAGATGCTGAGACCAATGGAAAGAAAGATCAGAAATCTGATGAGCTGAATTTAATTGTGAATTACACAGTTCCAGAAGGTAAGTTGAAAGGTTTAGGTTTCCAAGCAATGTATATTGATGCGAACTTTGACTATAGGCCAGACCTAGAGGAATACCGTGTAGCAACAACTTATACCTATAAGTTCTAATTTGTAGGTTTAAAAAACAAAGGGTAATCCAAATTGGGTTGCCCTTTTTTTATGCATCCATATTCCAGTGGAAAATACCCGATGCTTTTTAGGGAAATGAAATAAAAATAACTTAATAAAAACAAATATTTAAATTATATTAATTTTATTGCTTATGATCGTAATTTTGTATCAGTAGCTACGCGGATAGCGGGTAATATGCAATGGTAAAACTCAAAATATTTAATTAATTGGCGTTTAAATCCGGATGTGATTGAAACGCAAGTACGACGCTGTACGAGGAGTATGTATGAGCACAGTTCAAATCCCTGAATACACGACAGATTCATTCTTTGGTTTAGAAGATAAATGGATTGAAACTGCTGAAGGCGAATTAACCCATTACCACGAAATTGGTGAAGGTACGCCGATTCTATTTTTACACGGTTCTGGTACTGGCGTATCTGCAGCTGCGAACTGGTGGTTAAACCTACCACAAATTGGTGAGCAAGCACGTTGTATCGCAATTGATACCATTGGTTATGGCCAAACAGTAGTTGCACCAAATACAGCTTATGGTATCCGTGCTTGGGTAGACCATGCAGTACGTACTTTAGATGCACTTGGTATTGAAAAAACTTGGTTGGTAGGTAACTCATTAGGTGGTTGGTTAGCATTCCAAATGGCGCTTGATTATCCTGAGCGTGTATTGGGTATCGTATCGATGGGTACGGGCGGTGCGAAACAAACTGCAGCGCTTAAAGCACATGCAAACCCTGTATTAACAGAAGAAGGCATCAAGAAAACTTTGTCTATGTTCGTTGTGAACAAAGACCTAATCACTGATGAATTGGTAAAAGTACGTTTTGCATCTGCTGCAAATGACTATGCATCAAACCGTTTGATGGACGTTGTTGGCGCACGTGACCGTGATCGTTTCGAATTCCCATTAGATTTCGAAAAAATGAAAGACATCACTGTCCCTGTGCTTTTGATTCATGGTACACAAGACGTGGTGATCCCAGTTTCACGTACTTGGGATATCTTAAATATTGTGCCAAATGCTGATGCGCACATTTTCAGTCAATGTGGTCACTGGTCACAAGTTGAAAAATCAGCAGAATTTAACACAGTAATTAAAAACTACTTAGCAGTACATGGCGTGAAATAAGCCATAACTGAATAAAAAAGAGTGCTTCGGCACTCTTTTTTTTAGCTGATGCGCTTAAAAGGAACATTATTTGTAACATTTAGGGTGCTTGGCATCGTTAAATGAGGGCTTGTTTGTATAACTTCGCTAAGAAAAAGGTCGTATTTATGGGTTAGGTCTTAGACCAGCGTATTAGACTTAAGTTGTAATTTGACTAAAAAAGCCTAGGTTTATAGATATGGAAACATTTTCTTATAAGTTATTTCCCATAAAGAGTAGATGTTTTATACATAAAAAGAGTAAGACTTAAGTCTAGTTTGGATAAAAAGTGGGCAAAACCAGTCAAAAAAAAGCACCACTATTCATTTAAGAAATAATGGTGCTATATTTTTTAGTAAAAAGATATTAAAAATTAATTTTGTTCGCGGGCAATATCTAAATAAAACACGCGTGTGAGCAGTTCCATAAATTTGTTTACCGCAATAGATTCGCTATTTTTACGCCAGCTGACATACAAATCAAGATACGGCAGTTCGATGTCCAAAGGACGAATAACCGTATTGTTCATGGTCAGTGGTGCAATGTAGCCAGGTAAGATTGTACAGCCCAATCCCATGCCAATTGAGTTGATATTAAACAAAATATTATCGGCTTTTTGCACAATATTAAATTCAATATTATTGGCTTTGGCAAAGTCTAAAATGGCTGTATGTAGGGTCAGTGATTGCTCTGCGGCAGGAATAATAAAATCTATGCCATTCAGTGCTTTAACTGGAATTCGATCATATTTTACCAAAGGATGATCTTTAGGCAAAATGAAAATAAGAGGCTCACGCAATACGAACTGACTTTCAATTTCGTCGCTATTGAAATTATGACGGGTAAAAGTGATGTCTAGTTCACCTTTTTTCAATAATTTCATTTGCTCAACGTTGTTTAGGCTGAGTAATTCAATTTTGAGGTCAGGGTTTTGTACACGTAGGTTGGGCAGTACATACGGAAAGATTTTCATCTCTGCCACAGGGACAAAGCCAATACGGAGCATTTGTTGTTTGGCTTGTGAAACCTGACGTGCCATTGCAATGGCTTTGTCTGCTTGTGCCAAAGTTAAGCGAGCTTGTTCTAAGAACACGGCGCCTTCTTCAGTCAGCTCTACTTTACGCTTCGTGCGGTGTAGGAGTTGTACACCGACGTCTTCTTCAAGGTCTTTAATCTGTTGGCTTAGCGATGGCTGAGCTGTATAAAGTTTGAGTGCTGCCTTACTGAAGTTTAATTCTTCAGCAACGGTTATAAAATAGCGAAGGTGTCGTAATTCCATATATCTAGCCTAGGAGTAATCCAAAAAATGTCTTACTATGAGTTCAAGTCAGTATAATCTATAAACAACTATGTCGTGAAGTTGATTTTGCCATTTAGAAAATAAATGGCCTTGGCGGGTTTTATTGAAAGCGTATATCAAAAATATCTATTCTAATAATTGGTGAAAGCTCTTAATTAAAACAAAAAAAATATTTCCGCAAAACTCAGTGAAAATCCATCATCGTCGGAAAGTTGAGTCTATTTGTTTTGTGACCTAAGTGGCCACAGGAGAGCTTTTCATGAGTGGAAAAATTGATGTGCGCGAAATCGATGCTTTGGTCGATGCACAAAATGGACGTATTACGCCATCTATCTATACAGATCCTGATATCTACGAATTAGAATTAGAGCGTGTTTTCGGTCGTACATGGTTGTTCCTTTGCCATGAGAGCCAAATTCCTAAGGCTGGGGATTTCTTCAATACCTACATGGGTGAAGATCCAATTATTGTTGCACGTCAAAAAGACGGTTCAATCAAAGCATTCTTAAACCAATGCCGTCACCGTTCTATGCGCGTAAGCTTCGCAGACTGTGGTAACACACGTGCGTTCACTTGCCCATACCACGGCTGGTCATACGGTATTGACGGTTCACTTAAAGACATCCCACTTGAAGACCGTGCTTTCCCGCATGGCGCTTGTAAAGAGCAATGGGGTCTGGTTGAAGTTACCCGTGTTAAATCATACAAAGGCTTAGTATTCGCATGTTGGGATGAAACAACACCTGACCTAGAAGAATACATGGGCGATATCGCTTGGTACTTAGATGGCGTTTTAGACCGTCGTCCAGGTGGTACAGAAATTATTGGTGGTGTACACAAGTGGGAAATCGAGTGTAACTGGAAATTTGCAGCTGAACAGTTTGCATCTGACCAATACCACGCATTGTTCTCTCACGCATCTGCAATTCAAGTACTTGGCGCGAAACCAGACGACGAAGCTTCTAAGAAATTAGGCGCTGCGCAAACTGCACGTCCAGTTTGGGAAACTGCGAAAGACGCGATCCAATACGGTTCACGCGGTCATGGTTCAGGTTTCTTCTTTACAGAAAAGCCAGATGCTAACGTATGGGTAGACGGTGAAGTTGCAAACTACTTCCGTGAAACTTATGAAGAAGTTAAAGAGCGTTTAGGTGAAGTACGTGCATTACGTCTTGCAGGTCATAACACCATGTTCCCAACATTGTCTTGGTTAAACGGTACTGCAACACTTCGCGTATGGCACCCACGTGGTCCAAACAAAACTGAAGTTTGGGCATTCTGTATTGCAGACGCTGAAGCATCACAAGAAGTGAAAGAAGCATTTGAACGTTCTGCAACACGTGCATTTGGTCCAGCTGGTTTCCTAGAGCAAGATGACTCTGAGAACTGGATTGAGATTCAAAAAGTTTTACGTGGTTATAAAGCGCGTCAAAACAAACTCATTATGGAAATGGGTAAAGGCAACGAGAAAGTACGTGAAGACGGCATTCCAGGTATTACCAACTACATTTTCTCAGAAACTGCAGCACGTGGTATGTACCGTCGTTGGGCAGATCTATTGATTCATGAAAAATGGGAAGACGTTGAAGCTGCGGCTGACGAATATGAGAAGGAGCTTATGAAATGAGTCAAGTGAGTTTAGAACTTCATCATCAAATTAGTCAGTTTCTTTATCGTGAAGCAAAATTGCTTGACGATTGGAAGTTCCGTGATTGGTTAGCTGTATTAGCGGAAGATATTTCTTATACGCTACGCACAACACCAAACGCGCAAACACGTGACCGTCGTCGTTCGATTGAGCCGCCAACAACTTGGGTATTTAATGATACTAAAGATTTGTTGGAACGCCGTGTAGCTCGTTTAGAAACAGGTATGGCTTGGGCTGAAGAACCTCCTTCACGTACAACACACATGGTTTCAAATGTGATTGTTGAAGCGACAGAAGTTGAAGGCGAATACGACGTTTACGTAACGTACTTGTTGTACCGTACCCAGAAAGAGAAAGATGTAACAATCTACTGTGGTAAGCGTCACGACAAGATCCGCAAAGTCGACACTGAGCAAGGGTTCGAAATCTTCAACCGTAAGATTACCCTTGATCAGGTGACTTACAACTCACATAACCTGAGTGTGTTCTTCTAATGAATAAGATTTTTGTTTGCCAAGTTGATGAATTAGACGAAGGCGAAGCATTGAAAGTAGATTGTGGCGTAAACGGTATCGAAGCGCTTGCTGTATTTAACAATGGCGGAGAATTCTTCGCGATGAACGATAAATGCAGCCATGGTAATGCTTCTATGTCAGAAGGTTACCTTGAAGATGACGGTACTGTTGAATGTCCATTACATTCAGCGCGTTTCTGTTTAAAAACAGGTGAAGCATTGTGTCTACCAGCAACTGATCCAATTAAAACATTCCCAGTGATTGTTGAAGATGGTCAATTGTTTGTAGAAATGGCAGGAGAGTAAGCATGGGTTGGCTACAAGGCGAAGTTGCACTTATTACTGGTGGTGGTTCTGGTTTAGGCTGGGCTTTGGTTGAACGTTTCTTAGAAGAAGGTGCACAAGTGGCCGTTCTTCAACGTTCAAAGGCAAAAGTGGATGCATTGAATGAGCACTTTGGTGGTAAGGTTCTTGCAATTGAAGGTGATGTAGCCAGCTATGCGGATAACGTTCGTGCAGTTCAAGCAACTGTAGAGCGTTTCGGTAAACTCGACTGTTTCGTAGGTAATGCCGGTATCTGGGATCACTATGCAGATATCGTCAATACTTCTGGCGAGCAGCTAGAAAAAGCCTTTGATGAGATTATGGGTATTAACACCAAATCGCTCATCTTAGGTGCAAAGGCTGCGCTTGATGCATTGATCGCTTCTGAAGGTTCTATCATATTTACTTTGTCTAATTCGGCACTGTACTCCGCTGGCGGAGGCCCTGTATATACTGCATCTAAGCATGCTGGTGTGGGGATTATGAAAGAATTAGCCTATGAACTTGCGCCTAAAGTACGAGTGAACGCTGTTGCACCATCAGGTATGAATGTGAATATCAAAGGTGCTGCATCTTTGGGTCAAGAAAACCTTGGCTTATTAGATGCACGTGATCCTGAGAAAATCGCACGTGGTATGCCACTGAATTTCTTACCTGAACCGGAAGAAATGACAGGTTCTTATGTGCTCTTGGCATCTCGTCAAAATAACCGTCCGCTGACTGGTGTTCTGATTAATGCAGAATGCGGTCTTGGTATTCGCGGCTTACGTCAGCCACGTGCGGGATTCTTTGACGAATAAAAATCTAGTCTTAAATGGACTTATCGGCAGCTAACCATTAGCTGCCTTCCTTTTTGGAGTCTCTCATGGCCGTTAAACTTATTTGTGCATCGCACAGTCCTTTGATGGAATTTGCTTCACCGCAAGATCAAGCGCAAGAACAAAAAGTCCGTTCTGCATTTGAAACACTTTCTGCTGAAGTAAAAGCTTACGACCCAACCCTAATCATCACGTTTGGTCCAGACCATTTTAATGGTTTCTTCTATGACCTTATGCCAAGTTTCTGCGTAGGTATTCGTGCCAAAGCAGCAGGCGACTGGGATTATGGTAAAGACAATGACCACATTGATGTACCTGAAGACAAAGCTTTGGCTATGGTTCGCCGTGTACTCGATGAAGGTGTTGACGTTGCGTACTCTTACCGTATGCAAGCGGATCATGGTGTGACTCAGCCATTACATTTCTTATGTGAAGGCAAACTTGATCGTTACCCAACGATTCCAGTATTTATTAATGGCGCTGCAGCACCAATGCCAACCACAAAGCGTACGATCGCTTTGGGCCGTGCTGTAGGTCAGTTTATCAAGTCTTTAAACCTTGAAAACGAGCGTGTTCTTGTATTGGGTACTGGCGGTCTTTCACACGATCCGCCTACACCGCAAATGGGTTCTGTACCGCCAGAAGTGGAAGAGTTCCTGATTGCTGGCCGTAACCCAACGGAAGAGGCACGTAATGCACGTCAAGCGAAGATTATTGCTGTAGGTCAAAAATTGGCTGCGGGTGATACTTCTGTTGCTGTGCCATTGAGTCCTGAGTGGGATATCGCATTGCTTGAGAAATTCAAGAATGCTGATTTCGCTGCAATGGAAGCAATGCAAGAAGATGAAATCCGTCGTGACGGTGGCCGTGGTGGTCAAGAAGTTCGTTCTTGGATGGCAGCATTTGCAGCCCTTCACGAAATCGGTGAGTACGAAATGACGACT
The DNA here is from genome assembly GCF_003419885.1 of Acinetobacter sp. SWAC5. Taxonomy (NCBI): domain Bacteria; kingdom Pseudomonadati; phylum Pseudomonadota; class Gammaproteobacteria; order Moraxellales; family Moraxellaceae; genus Acinetobacter; species Acinetobacter sp. SWAC5. Next base: position 143,885 of record NZ_QUWR01000004.1, on the reverse strand, counting down.
CACTGTTATGAAGATATTAGCGAGTGGATTGCGGGCTTCGGCATCGTATCTGCAGAGTTAAAGGGTTAAGAGATATGAGCAATATTGAAACCGTTGTAATCGTAGGTGCTGGTCAAGCAGGTGCGAGCGCGATTTTAGAACTTCGTGGGAACAAATACGAAGGCAAAATCATTTTAATTGGTGATGAAACGCATCTTCCTTATGAGCGTCCGCCATTATCAAAAGACGTGATTCTAAAACCTGAAGAAACCAAAATCGAAATTTTGTCAGAAGAAAAGCTGACTGATCTTGGTGTAGAGACAATTCGCGGCAATGGCGTTGTGAAAATCAATGCAGACGCGAAGACTGTTGAACTTCAAAACGGTGACCTTGTTGCTTATGACAAGTTGCTTCTAGCGACTGGCGGTGCTGCGCGTCGTTTACCAAACTTTGATGCGTTGGGTAAACACGTTTATACACTGCGTAATCTTGAAGATTCACAAGCGCTAGTTCCAGTATTACAAGCTGGCCGTCGTATTATTTTGATCGGTGGCGGTGTAATCGGTTTAGAGCTTGCTTCATCTGCACGTTTCAAAGACTGTATCGTTACAGTGATTGAAATGGGTCCAATGGTGATGGGTCGTTCATCTCCACGTGTATTGAGCGAATTCTTATTGGCACAGCAGCGCCTTGCTGGTGTTGATGTACGCCTTGAAACTTCAATTGCAGATTGCAAATTGGATGGCGAAGAAATCGTTGTGACTTTAGGCAGCGGTGAAGAGCTTCGTGCAGATGCAGTGGTTTACGGTATTGGTATCGTGCCAAATGCACAGCTTGCGACTGAAGCTGGTTTAGACGTTGACCTTGCAATCAAAGTCAACGAAAACTGCCAAACTTCAAATGCTGACATTTATGCAGCTGGTGACGTTGCAACTCAGCTGCGTGACTGCGGTAACCATCGCCGTGTGGAAACTTGGGAAAATGCCAACCTTCAAGCAGGCATCTTTGCACGTCATGTGATGGGTGTTGAGCATCCTACGCCAAACCCTGCATGGTTCTGGACAGACCAGTTAGACATCAACTATCAATTTGTTGGTGATATGGCTGCGACTGAATGGCTTGTTCGCGGTGAAATCAATGCGGAACAACGCGCGGAATCTTCTTTCGTGTTGTTCGGTGTGACTGACGGTGTGATCGTTGGCGGTATTACTGTAAATGCGGCGAAAGAAATGCGTCATCTTAAAAAGCTAATCAGCAAACAAGCTGCTTTTGAAGCTGATAAATATTTAGATCTAAGCCAAGATCTTCGTAAACTCGTGAAATAACCTTTGCGTTATTAATGCGTTTACAAAAGGGCAGACCTTGGGCAACCTAGGTCTGCTTTTTTATGGCTATATTTTTTGATGATTGAGGCATGACCGCAATTTGCATTTTAATTTTTAATGGCATTGCGTAGGTATGTCTTACTTTTCAATGATGATGAGAATATCAAAACCTCAAATTTTGTGTCATGGGTAACTGCTCACGCGCAGGTGAAGCCTCACTTTTGAGAGATCAAAAGTGACAAAAATCTTTCGATAAGCTGAAGGTATATCCCTATATCTCAGCTTATCGGCGGCATCCATGCCGCCACGCGGAATAGATTTTGGGTGGATTTTCTGTGCTGCAATGCTTCTGAATTTATATTGCGATAGAACCATTTATGAACTCTAATTCCTCTCCCATGATCGTCACGGCAAGTATTTATGCTTTGCTGGTGCTGATTTGGGCAGCAACGCCGCTTGCAATTGTATGGAGCGTGGCGGAAGTGCATCCAATGTGGGTGCTGATCATTCGTTACTTTGGCGCATGTGTCATTGCTTTGGCCATTTTAGCGGTTATGCGTAATCCGCTGCCTTTTGACAAAGTATCGCTACAGAGTTACGTAGCAGGCAGTCTAAATTTGATTGGCGCGCAGCTGTTTATTTATTTGGCTGCCAATTATTTGACCTCTGGCTTGATGGCGCTGATTTTTGGTTTCTCACCGCTCATTGCAGGCCTGATTGGGCATGTGATTTTAAAAACGCATAAACTGGTGTGGTTGCAGTGGCTGGGCATGGCGGTTGCCGTCGGTGGCTTGAGTTTTGTCTTTTTAGATTCTGCCGACAGCAAGGTCAATCCGTGGGGCGTGGTATTGATGCTGATCAGTATGGTGTCATACATCAGTTCGATTTTTTGGGTGAAACAAATTAATGCACCTTTGAAGCCGATGTCACAGGCGACAGGTTCACTTATGGTATCTGCACTGGGTTCATTACTGCTGATTCCATTTATTTGGCAGCATTTTCCAACCGAAATACCAAGTAGTAATGCCATCATTGGTTTCTTGTTTACCATGATTTTGTCATCTATTGTGGCAATGCTGTGCTACTTCTGGCTGATCAAACGCCTAGCGGCTTCAACCGTGTCTTTAAGTAATGTGATGACGCCAATTATTGCACTGGTATTAGGCGCAACATTAAATAGCGAACACATTAGTGCTAATGCTGTACTGGGGATTGCTGTGGTGATGTTTGGTATTGTGCTGTATTTTTGGAAAGAGTGGCGCGAGCAGTATTTTGCCAAATAATATACGGTGGTGAAGGAAAGGGAGTCTGAGACTTCCTTTTTTTATGTCTCTTTTGATGTTTGGGTGAAAAATGTTCCATGTGGAACACCTACGATGTGTGTTTGATCTTTGTCCTTGTTGAAAGAACTTAAAAGTTGATCATGTTGCAAAGTCTAGACGCATAAATTCAACATAATTTACATAAAATTATGGCACTCTTTATTAGCGTACAATGGCAGTTGATCGATTCAACGTAGACAAAGGTCCTGTAGGTGGTTGAAATTCGCTACTTTCGGTGTCACTGTAGGGGTTGAACTCGTCAGAGTTGGCATATTTAACATTGAAGAACTCGAAATATTCATGAAGCAAGATTTAGAACATAAAAATTTCCAGTTACCTGCAGCGCGTTGTTTGTCGCATACTTGGCAGCAACCTGTATTTGATTTTCTTGCATCAAATCATTTTAATGGCACGCATTTTTTAAATGCTTTGCGTCCGCCTGAAGCACATAAGCGCTCAAATTTTATTAAATGGATGTTAAAGCGACGTAGCTCAACATGGAAGGTCGATCGTAAGCGTGAATATGCGACCTTTGAGCAAGCGTCACGCTCTTTACCTCAAAATAGGCCAAATGCACGCTTAGATGATTGGCAGGTGTGGTTTGTAGGGCATGCAACCGTGCTCATTCAAATTGGCCCTTATAACTTGTTGACAGACCCTGTGTGGGCTGAATATGCAGGTCCGAAACAGGGCAGTGGACCACGTCGGGTTTGTCCTGCTGGGATTGCTTTAGAAGAACTGCCAGAAATTCATGCTGTTTTACTGAGTCATAATCATTATGATCACATGGACATTGCCAGTTTAAATTGGTTACATGAACGCTTTGCCATGCCAATTTATACAGGTTTGGGCAATGGTTATTATTTGCCAGAGCATTTCCAAGTCTATGAAATGGATTGGTGGCAGTCGGCATTATTGGGTGATTTAAAATTTGTATATACCCCAGCTCAGCATGGTTCAGGGCGTGGTCTGCGCGATCAGAATCGTGCATTGTGGGGTGGTTTTTCGGTGTTAAATGGGCAGGACCATTGCTTTTTTGCCGGTGACACAGGCTATTCACCACATTTTAAAGACATCTTTGCCAAATATGGCGCGCCACGGATAGCATTGTTGCCAATTGGTGCATACGAGCCACGTTTGCTGATGCGTTATTTGCACATGAATCCTGATGAAGCATTTCAAGCGCATAAAGACTTACATGCCAAATGTTCTTTGGCGATTCATTACCGTACTTTCCAGCTGACAGATGAGAGCCGTGAGCAGCCAGAAGAGGACTTACAAAAAGCACGTCAGAAATCTTCTAAGTTGATGAATCCGTTTATTTGCATCCGTGAAGGAAAACGCTTAACGGTTTAAGTCTGTATTTTTCGCATCTTGAATGAGCGCAATGGCAATCATCGAAAGTGTTGCCATTGCTAGGTTCATCACAAATGGATTAAAAGCCTGCAAAAAGTAACTTGGATCGAGCCATACAATTAATCCGCTTAAAAGTAGCATCGCCAGTAAATTGAGTGCATGTAAGCACAAACTTTTTCTCAAGATAAAAAACAACAGCCCAAATATAATTTCAGCACAACCTGACATTTGCATGAGTATGACCGCATGATCTGCAGTGACGCCTTGCAGTGCCCAAATACGTAATTCATCTGGAGCTTGTACTAAAATTTTAGGCACCAAGCCCTGATAGATCCATAAAGTCGCTAGCGTGGCATGAATGCCTAGCAGAATGTGTCGATGTAGTTTAGTCATGGATGGCATATTCTAAAAAATGCTGTTGGTTGTCTGTTGATGGCAACATGCAATAGTCGGTTGTACCAAACAATTGATAGCGATTCAGTGCGACACGCCGATATAAAAAATCACGGATGAATTGAGGAACCACATAGCCTGCACTGAGTAGCGAATAGGGCATGCCTAGGTGCTGCATGACTTTGAGCAAAGCTGTAGATTCGAGATAGCGTTGTCCATTGAAAATAACCACCATCGTGGTGTAATCCACTGTCGACATTGCATAATATTTTAAAATCGCTTCCCCAAGAGGCGATTGGACAGAAGCCAATTTAAATTTTTGCTGCGTATCATTTTGAATTAAAAACTTGGCCCAGCCATTACAAAGTACGCAAATTGCATCGAATAAAATAATGTTATGTTGCTGGATAATCTTTTCAATATTGTATTGCATCGCAGAGCACCTTTTTATCATTTTATATTTGAATATCAATAGCTTTATTTTAAAGAAAACTAGAAATATGATGATTATGGGGAATCAATTTTGTTGATTTTTTTTAAAAATTTCTAATATGGCTTATATAAATAATATTACAAAATAACCATCAGTGTTGAATTTTAAATATATGCAGAAATCTAAATCTATGAAAAACAAAAATTCATTTATTTTTAATGTCTTAAGTTGAATAAAACGATTGTTTTTATTCGTAAAACTCACTTCATATTGTCACCTAAAAAGGTTAAGTTAAAACTGGAATTAAAGATTTATACGGTTCGAAACATTACTTCATAATTATTTGGAGCTTTACAATGACACAGAATACGCAAGGCAAGTGCCCATTTCACCAATCAGGTGCACAGACCACGCAAGATACGACAAATAATGCATTTTGGTGGCCGAATGCCTTAAACCTAGACATTCTTTCGCAGCACGATAAGAAAACCAATCCTTTAGATCCTGACTTTAACTATGCAGAAGCTTTCAAATCACTTGATCTTGAAGCGGTAAAAGCAGACCTCCGCGATTTAATTAACAGCAGTCAAGAATGGTGGCCTTCAGATTACGGTAGCTATATTGGTATGTTCGTACGTACAGCTTGGCACTTAGCGGGTTCTTACCGCAAGCAAGATGGCCGTGGCGGTGCGAACACAGGCAACCAACGTTTTGCGCCACTCAACAGCTGGCCAGATAACGTCAATACAGACAAAGGCCGCCGCTTACTTTGGCCAATCAAGCGTAAATACGGTAACAAAATCTCTTGGGGTGATTTAATCGTTTTGGCTGGTACGGTTGCATACGACGTTGCGGGCTTAAAAACTTTTGGTTTTGGTGGCGGACGTGAAGACATTTGGCACCCAGAAAAAGACATTTACTGGGGCGAAGAAAAACAATGGTTAGCGCCAACTGAAAACCGTTATGGCGATGATGACAACCGTGAATCACTAGAAAACCCATTGGCTGCAGTGCAAATGGGATTGATCTACGTGAACCCTGAAGGTGTAGACGGTGTTCAAGATCCGCTGCGTACCGCGCAAGATATGCGTGTCACTTTCGACCGTATGGGTATGGATGACGAAGAAACTGTAGCTTTAACCGTAGGTGGTCATACAGTTGGTAAAGCACATGGTAATGGTAAAGCTGAAAATTTAGGTGCAGATGTTGAAGGCGCGGACGTTGAATTCCAAGGTCTAGGCTGGCACAACTCTGAAGGCACAGGCAATGGTGCAAATACCATGGTCAGCGGTTTAGAAGGTGCTTGGACAACGCATCCTGACAAATGGGATAACGAATTCCTTTATTTACTGTTCACTTATGAGTGGGAAAAAACACTCAGCCCAGCAGGCGCGAAACAATGGGAACCGATCAACATCAAAGAAGAAGATAAACCTGTTGATGCGCACAACCCGAATGTACGCCGTAACCCAATGATGACAGATGCCGATATGGCGCTGAAATTTGACCCTGCTTACCGTGCGATTGCAGAGCGTTTCTACAACAACCCTGCAGAGCTTGATGATGCCTTTGCACGTGCTTGGTTCAAATTGACACACCGTGACATGGGCCCTAAATCTCGTTACTTAGGTGCTGATGTACCTGCTGAGGATTTAATCTGGCAAGATCCAATTCCTGTAGGTACAGCATTGTCTGATGCAGACGTTGCGGATTTGAAAGCTAAACTGTTAAACAGCGGTTTATCTGCTGCTGAACTCATCGCAACTGCATGGGACAGCGCACGTACTTACCGTGGTTCTGACTTCCGTGGCGGTGCAAATGGCGCGCGTATTCGTCTTGCGCCGCAAAAAGACTGGGAAGGCAACGAACCAGCGCGTCTAGCGAAAGTATTAGCTAAACTTGAAGAAATCAAAGCAGCTTCAGGCGTTCAGGTCAGCATTGCAGACTTGATCGTATTGGGCGGTACAGCGGCAGTTGAGCAAGCGGCAAAAGCTGTGGGTGTAGAAGTGGCTGTTCCATTCCTATCAGGCCGCGGTGATGCATCTCAAGAGCAAACCAATGCTTACTCATTTGAAGACTTTGAGCCAAAAGCGGACGGCTTCCGTAACTTTGTGAAAGCGGACTACGTGGTTCAGCCTGAAGAGTTGCTGCTAGACCGTGCGCAATTGCTGGGCTTAACGGCTCCTGAAATGACTGTGCTTGTCGGCGGTTTGCGTGTACTTGGCGCGAACTTCGGTGACTCTAAAGCAGGTGTGTTCACAGACAATGTGGGTACATTAAGCAATGACTTCTTCGTGACCTTGACGGATATGGCTTACAACTGGAAGCCGACAGGTAAGAACTCGTACAACATTGTCAGCCGTGCAACAGGTGAAACGAAATACACAGCAACACGTGTAGACCTTGTATTTGGTTCTAACTCAATTCTACGTTCGTATGCAGAAGTGTATGCGCAAGATGACAACAAAGCGAAGTTTGTAAAAGACTTTGTTGCAGCTTGGACGAAAGTGATGAATGCAGACCGTTTTGATGTGAAGTAATTTGCATTGAGATGTAAAAAAACCGCTCGAAAGGGCGGTTTTTTACTTGTTGTATCAACAACAATTATGACTGTTTAGGTAGTGTTAATATTGCTTGATATAAGGTTGCAGCAGCAGATGAATTGAAGGCCTGACAAATGCCCGCGGAAAACTGTACTGAACTATCATATTCTTCACGATAATCATAAACACGCGCATCATCATAAAGTCCTTCATACAATTTGCCATCTTTTTCAATCGCAGCATTTTGACGGTAGCCTAGCCCAATATAAAAGTTTTGATCTGGACTACTTACCACATAAGCAACTTTATGGTTTGCCCACGTTGCTTCAACTATTGTATTTTTGAGAGCTGCTTGTTCAGCCTTCCAATCTTCTAAAGTTTTTTTGTCATTTCCTTGGCTTTCAGAAAAAATAATATTGGCTTGATTGAATTGTTTAGATAAGTATTGATGGCAGACAGCATCTTGATCAAATTTGAAAGATAAAGCATTAATTGCATTGCTGAGTTTAATAAAGTTAGCATCATTCAGATCTGAATGAATATAGTTATTAAACAAGTCTGTTGTGATCTTTTTTGAATTTACAGTTTCGTTAGCAATCGAAATATTCTTAAACTTAATCGTAGATTTTAAGCCTTTACCATCCACATCATAGGCTAGCTCTAGGACTGAATCTGCATTTTTAATCACGTAAAGAGGGTGCTGACTATTTGCAGAATAGTAGAGTTTATTCTTAGTAAGAATGAATTCTTGCCATCCAAGCCAGTTAGGATTGTAATTGGTATTTTGTTGATACAATGTTTTGGACTCTTCTGAAATAAGAGTATTCAACAGTGATTGATTATTTTGTTGAATCGAAAAAATATCTGCTTGTGTGCCAATATCCACTTTATTTATTTTAAATTGAGTGATGGGAAAGCTTAGAATATTTTGCGTAGTTACGGGCGGTTGCGTTGGTGTTGTCGGTGATTCTATATTGGTGTCATTTGAGCTGCCACCGCCACCTCCACATGCGCTAATCAATAATGTCGTTGGTAATAAAAGTGAATAGATGAACTTATTCATAATAGGGGGGGTCCAAAGTATGCATTAAGAGAGTATTCAACCTTTTAAACACGAACATATTTAGAGTGTGATGAAAGGTATGTAAAACGCGAAAAGATTAGTATTTTTTCACATTGTAGATTTAGGTTTTATGGCAAATTATTTAGATTTGTTTGTTTTAAGTTATTGTAAATATGATTGTTGTTTAAGCTTTTGAATTTTTTATTAATTTAATTTTCTAGTTTATTTAATTGATTTTAATATATCCTTTTCAAGCTGTTGCCACTCCCAAAACTCAGGCTCAATCAATAAAGTCTGCGACACAAAGCCATAACACACTCGTTGCATATTTAAAGCCATCGACTTATTGAGTTGTTCATCATTCTGAATAAACGGTTCAAGAATGCTCTGCCACATGTGCACCATCATGGCATAACTCTTACGGTAACTTTCAATATCTGAAATTTGCCGTTCCAACAAAAACACCTGTGACCATAAAAATTGCTGTGCTTGAATTTGCTCAATTTGAAAGTGAATAATTTGCTCCAAATACGCCTGAACATCCAAATCTGTGGATAACTTGATCAAGCTTTGTGCATAACTTTTTAAGCTTTCCGCATTGTGTTTCACATGCAAATGAATGGTCAGCGCAATCAAATCTTCCTTCTTAGAAAAATATTCATAGAACGTTCCCAAGCCCACGCCTGCAAGGTCGGTAATTTCACGAATGGTAATTTGACTGGCAGGACGCTCATGCAAAAGCCGAACAAAACTGTCCTGTAAGGCTTCTTGGGTCAGTTTGGCACGTGATTGACGTGGCTTGCGCCGTATTTGAATGGCTGAATTCTTCATATTTTTAAGCGTGGAAAACCGAACGCCTATGCTTTAAATTTTCTCTATACTGAAATGAAAAGCCAACAAGAACAAGCGGAAAATATAGACGATGAATACATTAGAACAGACATGGATGACGCATCAAATCAGCAACCAATTTGATGAACTGGAAAACTACAATCTATTTTCAAGCGATACGGTTTTACACGAAATCTTAAAACGCAACGGCAGCCATGATCAGTCGACTTTATGCGAAATGGGCAAAGTCGCAGGTTCGAGCGAATACTTTCAGCATGGGGCTTTAGCCAACAAACACACGCCAATCTTACATGCCTTCGATGCTCGTGGTCGCCGTACTGACTTTATCGAGTTTCATCCTTCATGGCATAAATGGATGGGACTCAACCGCCAGTTTGATACCCATGCGCATCCTTTTAATCAGCCTAACTCCAAGACTAAATGGGTGGAATGGGCAGCGCGCTTTTATCTTGCAGGTCAGGTCGAATGCGGTAACTTATGCCCAAACTCCATGACGCTCGGCAGTATTCCACTCATTCAGCGAGAGCCTGAACTATGGGCGAAAATTGGCGAGAAACTACTATCGACTGAATACGATGAACGTGATGTGCCGATTGCACAAAAAAAGTCGATTTGGCTCGGTATGGGCATGACTGAAAAGCAGGGCGGTTCAGATGTACGTGCCAATGAAACAATTGCGGTGCCTGTAGCAGAAACAGGACGAGGTAAAGCTTATCTGCTGACAGGGCATAAATGGTTTTTCTCTGCGCCGATGTGTGATGCGCATTTGGTGGTGGCAAAAACCGAACAAGATGGCTTGGCCTGTTTCTTTGTACCGCGCTGGCTGGAAGATGGCACCAAGAATAATATTCAAGTACAGCGCCTGAAAGAAAAAGTAGGTAACCGCTCGAATTCAAGCTCGGAAGTCGAATTCAAAAATGCATGGGGCATTATGATTGGTGAGGCAGGGCGCGGCATTCCAACCATTATTGAAATGGCGAATTACACCCGTCTGACTTGTTCGGTCGGTTCGAGCGCCATGCTTCGTCAAGCTTTGGTGCAATGCATTGCCTATACCCGTCAGCGTCAGGCTTTTGGTAAACATCTGATTGAACAACCGCTCATGCGTGCAGTCTTGGCAGATTTGGCTTTAGAAAGTGAAGCAGCGACGCAGCTCAGTTTCCATTTGGCGCAGTGCTACGAATCGGATGATGCCTTGTCTGTGGCGTGGAAACGCATCATGACCCCAGCAGCCAAGTTTTGGATTTGTAAGCGTGCGGTGGAACTGACCGGTGAGATGATGGAAGTCTTTGGCGGCAATGGCTATGTCGACAACGGCATCATGGCACGCATCTTTAAAGAAGCGCCTGTAAATACCATTTGGGAAGGTTCAGGCAATGTCATGTGTTTGGATGTACTGCGTGCCATTGGACGTGATCCTGAATCCATTGGAGTACTGTTTAAAGATTTAGCCAGTACAGCAGGTACCGATGAAACTTTGCAAACAGAATTGCAGGAATTATTCAGATTGTTCCATCAATCGCCTGAAGATTTACAATTTATGGGGCGCAGTTTAGTGAGCCGTTTAACCGTATTGGCACAAGCGGTATTACTCAAACGCTATGCACCAGACTTTGTGGCAGATGGCTTTATTCAAAGCCGTTATAGTGAGAAACATGGGCAAGTGGTGGGGATGCTGGATGCCAAAATGGTCGATGTAGAGCGTTTGTTGGAACGGGCTTTTGCAAGCTAAATACTTTGGAATTCCCTCTCCCTTTGGGAGAGGGTTAGGGAGAGGGCTTCAGTCAGTATTTTATTTCTGACTGTGAATCGGATAGCCCAAGAAAGGCTTAATTTCTTTCAGCACAAAAATACTCTGCATTTCTTTAATGCCGGGTAAGCGGCGGATCGTCGACATCGAAAACTCAGCATAAGTGTCTAAATCCGGTGATACGACTTGCAGCAAGAAATCTGCATCACCGCCCACGCTATAACACGCGACCACATGCTCCAGCTCAGTCACACGTTCTTCAAATTTTTTGGCTTCTTTTTCGCTATGGCTATCAATCGACACGCGGATAAACACCATCACGCCTTGACCAATTTTTTTACGGTCTAATAAGACGCCATAGCCTTTAATCACTTGCGTGTCCTCAAGCTGTTTGACCCGACGCCAGCAGGGTGAAGTCGACATACCAATCTGTTCGGCTAGTTCCGCATTGGTGGTACGGGAATCTTCTTGCAGGATTTTTAAAATTTTGGCATCTGTCTTGTCTAAAAGGCTCATTGGTATAAATTACCTTAAAAATAAATTTATAGGTTATTTATACCCTTTTATATGCTTTTTATAAAATAAATAGATCAGTTTTACCCATAAAATTATTCAAAAATAGTGCCATTCATTGCTCATCATACCTTTGCAAAATGGAACATTTCACACAGCTTTCGACTTATATTTTTACTTTATTTTTGGCTGCTTTATTGCCAGGGCCGGGTATGACAGGTCTCATGTTTAAAACCTTATCGCAAGGTTATCAAGCTGGGATGGTCATGCTCTTGGGCCTGATGACCGCAGATATGATTTACTTGTCTGCTTCGATTTTTTTATTGAGTTATATCAATCAGCTTAGCCCGAATTTTTCATTTTATTTGATCGTCTTTTCAAGCTGTTATTTGCTGTATTTGGCTTACCAATTTTGGACTTTTAAGGGGGACTTATTAGCAAGCTCAAATGAGATGAATTTGGGTAAAACCTTTTCGGCATATAAAGATGGTTTACTCATTACCTTGAGTAATCCGAAAACCATTTCTTTTTATTTGGCTTTGGTACCTGCGATTTTTGGTTCGGTGTCTTTGCAGGAAAAAAGCCCGATGCTGATGTCTGTGACTTTGCTGACTTTGGCATTCATTGGCGGGCTTTATATTTTCTGTTCGCTCAGTTTAAAGAAAGTGCTCAAACCGCTACATGTACAGAAAATGCTGGTACGTAGCTTGGCCTGTGTAATGGGCTTTTTGGCGGTCAGTCTGCTGTATAAAGAACTGAATGTAATGGCGCCAGTCTATGCGAGCTTATTTTAAAGGCATTTAAAATAAGGCTTGAAATTTGCCAAAAATTGCCCAATATATGCACTACAGCACGAGGGTGCTACATAGGCAAAAAGGTGAATGCAAATGGCAAAGAAAAAAGTCCTGCCCGAAGTTGAAGTTCGCAACTTTGTGGCAAAACACATGAACGATTTTAACAAAAGCCAAACTTTTGTAGATCGAAAGAAAAATGCCAAACGTGGCTATGCAAAGCACAAAAAAGGGGGATATTCGAATGATTATCTCCCTTTTTATTTCAGTGTATTTTCTAAATTATCACTCTGCTGAATTCTTCCGCTTGAATATCTGCATTAAACAAATGCTGCATCATATTCCATACGTTTCGCTGTTTGCTTCGCAATCTCTAAGCCATGCAATTTGGCCACAATATAAAGCGATGCATTGATCCCCGAAGAAATCCCCGCAGCAGTAATGATTTTGCCTTCATCAACATATTTCACATCGCTGAGTACTTCAATGTGCGGATAATCTTGCGTGAGACGTGCAATGTCCATCCAGTGTGTTGTGGCTTTTAAACCATTTAGCAAACCAGCTTCTGCCAAAATAAATGCACCTGTACAAATCGAAAAAGTCAGTTGAGCCTGTGCATGACGCTGCAGTAGCCATTGTCTGAGTGGCACGTTATACATTTCGACAGTTTCGGCCCCAAGTCCACCTGGAATCACAAGAATATCAATATGCGGGGCAGTGTCTAAGGTGTAATGGCTGGTGATTTGCAATCCATTGCGAGCACTAATTTGAGCGTGCTCAGATACAGTAAATACATTAAATAATTTTTTTTGCTCTGCATTGCTACAAATTGAAAAGACTTCAAAAGGGCCTGCAAAATCTAAGACTTCTACTTCATTAAATAACAAGATACCGACATTCATAGTGTCACTTCAGTTGTGTGTGAATGATTGAATAGTATTGATTTTATAGCGTTTTATTTGCTGGTATTGCAAGCAGTAACTGCGTTTAGTTCTGAGTCTATAAGGTTATATACGCTGAATTTAGCGTGGGCGTTGCTCGGAAAATAAATCATCAAAGATTTTATGGAGTTGTTTGCTTAAGGTTGGCGCTGTCGGGGATGTTGAGTGACTATGCTCTTGGGCAGATTGAGCCACTTTTTCTAACTGCTGTTTAAGCTGATCAAAGAAAGAAGGGGGATGGCCTGTGCCAGTCGAGTACGCTTTATTTAACTGGGCTGCAATCACTGAAGGATCATCCTTACCTAGGCGTCGGCATTGGGTTGCTGATATTTCAATGCCGTGTAAAGGAGGCATGCGTGGGCGTTCAATCGTCTGACGCGAGTATGTGGTAGGGCTTAGTGATGATGTTTCTGTTTTGATCGGTTTTTGGCGTAGCACCTGTTGGGGTGCACGTTCCTCGAGCTCCGTGTTCGCGCGCTGATTTTGGCGTGGTTTGATTTGGTTAAAATAAAACACCACACCTGCAAAAACTAAAAACAGAATAAAATCCATAGGCACCTGCCATGAAAAATAAGCTGAGCCCGTGAATTAAAGGCTCACAATACGTGTAGAGGCTTTGACCATGTCACCTAGGCCATGCGTTCTAAAATAATATTCCATCCAACTTTTCACCATCAGTGGATTATTCATTTTTAATACATGCTCAAGTAACGCTTGTGCATCGGTCATTGGCACATGGCAAATGGCTTTACGCACCCGCAAAATATTACTTGAACTCATCGACAGGGTATTAAAGCCCATCGCCATCAATAATACGGCCGAAATAGGATCGCCAGCCATTTCACCGCAAATGCTCACAGGTTTATCGTATTTATGGCACTCTTGCACCAAGCGGGTGAGGGCTTTTAATACGGCAGGGTGTAAGTGCGAATAGACATTGGCTACGCGTGGGTTATTTCGGTCTACCGCCAATAAATATTGAGTTAAGTCGTTGGAACCCACCGAGAAAAAGTCAACCAAATGTGCAAATTCTTCAATTTGTAACAGCACACTTGGTACTTCCACCATAATACCAATTTTCGGTTTGGTGATTTTCACCTGTTCTTCTTCTTGAACAGCTTGCCAGTCACGGTCTAGTAAATAGAGTGCTTCTTCAACTTCACTGACACTGGTCACCATAGGCAGTAAAATGTGCAAGTTATTCAGGCCAATACTGGCTTTGAGCATGGCGCGAATTTGTGAAGAGAAAATCTCAGGGTGATCGAGGGTAAAGCGAATACCGCGCCAGCCCAATGCTGAGTTTTCTTCTTCAATGGAGAAATAAGGTAAATCTTTGTCTGCACCAATATCGAGGGTACGCATCACCACAGGTTTATTGGCAAAGTGGCTCAATTGCTGACGGTAAATGGTGCGTTGTTCTTCTTCGCCAGGGAAGCGGTCACGGAGCATAAACGGAATTTCAGAGCGATAAAGCCCTACACCTTTAGCACCACGCTGTACACCACGGACCACGTCAATCATCAGACCAGTATTCACAAATAAACGTACCGCTACACCATCAGGGGTAATCGCATCTTTGGTTTCATACTGCTTGAGATCTTTGGCGATCTGTTCTTCTTCTTTTTGAATTTCTTTATAACGTGTACGCAGACGACGTGGTGGATTAATGAATACACGGCCCTGATGCGCATCCACAATCATCTCGACATCATCAAGTGTATTGATGGGTAATTCAGTCACACCGACTACGGTTGGAATGCCTAAGGCACGCGCCACAATGACCATGTGTGAGTTCATGGCACCTTCGGTGGTGACAATGGCTGCAATTTTATCGACAGGTAATTCCACTAAAGCGGCTGTCGAAATTTCATCACCAATTAAAATGCTTTCATCGGTAATCTCACGGTGACTGGCATCGGCTTCTTGTAAAAAAGCCAAAATGCGTCGGCCCAAATCTTTTAAATCAGAGACCCGTTCACGTAAGTAATCATCTTCCATTTGCGCAAACAGCGCAATGTGCTTATCAATCACATTACGTACTGCACCTTGCGCCCAGTTCCCGTCACGGATTTCATCTTTAATTTCTGCAGGGAGGGCATTTTCATCCAACATGCGCAGGAACACGCTAAATAGCGCACGCTCTTCGGCCATCAGCGCGTCTTGCATTTTGTCATCTAGAGACTGAATTTCCTGACGCACTGAATCAATGGCATGATCGAGGAGTTCGAGTTCTTCACTGATGTCATCAGCTTCGCGGTCAGGCACAGAAGCTAAATCCGCAGGTGGATATAGAATGACTGCACGACCAAGTGCAATACCGCCAGAACCTGAAATCCCTTGGAAGGTTTTGTAGGCAGGCAAGTTGCTCGGTTTACGGAATACGTCAATATTGCCCACAGCATGTGCATGCGCAATGACGCCAGAGAGCTGTGCACAGAGCGTCACGAGGAAAGATTCAGCTGCTTCAGAAAAGTCCTGAGATTCTTTATTTTGAACCACCAGTACACCCATTACTTTTCGGCGGTACATGACAGGTACGCCTAAGAATGAGTTATAGATTTCTTCGCCAGTTTCTGGAAGGTATAAAAAGCGCTCGTGCTTTGGCGCATTGTCTAAGTTGACAATTTCTTCACGCTGACCCACCAGCCCAACCAAACCCTCATTGGTGTCGAGTGAAACATGGCCAACTGAGTCAGGATTAAGACCCTTAGAGGCCATGAGTAGGTAACGATGATTACGCTCATCGAGCAAATAAATAGAGCAGACATCGACATGCATGGCTTCAGCAACCTGCTTGACCATAATATCTAAAGATTCATGCAAACTGGTTGACGCATTAATCTCTTGGACGATGCGTCTGAGGGTATCCAGTTGCATATTCGACATCGGGCCTGCTCCTTTGTTATGACATTTAATTTATATCAATAGTTCTCTGAAAAATCTGCAATGTGTTGCGATTTTTTATATTTTTTGGGGCAACTGATTGCATAGTTCCACCATCGCTTTGCGGTATACATCGCGCTTAAAATTGACCACTTGTCCCAGTGGATACCAATAACTTACCCACTGCCATTGATCAAATTCAGGTGGATCAGACAAATCCAGTTGAATGTTTTTGACAGAAGCCGTCAGCTTCAGCAAAAACCATTTCTGTTTTTGACCAATACATACTGGATCTGAGTCCATGCGTATATAACGGTTTGGCAAACGGTAGCGCAGCCACCCTTTAGTCTGCGCAATAATTTCGACGTGTTCGGGCAATAAGCCTACTTCTTCGCGGAGTTCACGAAAGAGTGCCTCTTCAGGGGTTTCACCATGCTGAATACCTCCTTGCGGAAATTGCCAAGCATTGTGACCAATGCGCTTTGCCCATAAAACCTGTCCAAAATCGTTTGCCAAAATGATCCCGACATTCGGTCGGAAACCTTCTGAGTCGATCATTTGGCTACCTAAATATTGTGTAATTTATATCTTTGCCTTCGGGGATCATGAATTTTTAATCCAGCTCGAAAAAAGCAAAGTGTAAAAATGTTAAAATTGCTATGATCTTAACGAATTTCTATCGACTAGCGGAGATAGATTTACAATTTTTTTCTTAAATTTCAGCTTTTACGAGTATTTTCATGAAATTGGCGCTCTTTGATCTTGATCACACCTTATTAAATACAGATTCTGACCATTCTTGGGGGGAGTTTTTGGTGAATGAGGGCTTGGTAGATCCAATTCATCATCGCGCGATGAATGACAAATTTTATGAAGATTATAAAAAAGGTCAGCTTGATCCGATTGCCTATAACGAATTTGTATTTGAATTTTTAACACAGCATGACAATGCCTATTTAACAGAATTACATCAGTTATTTATGCAAAAAGTGATTCGTCCTCAAATGCGCCCTGAGGGTTTTAAAGCCATTCAAAAACATCAAGAAATGGGTCATCAACTGGTGGGCATTACAGCGACATCTGATTTTATTACTGCGCCTATTTTTCATGAATTTGGCATTCAAGAGGTCATTGCCACCAATGCAGAAGTGAAAGACGGAAAATACACTGGTAAAGTGACCAATATTCCATGTTATCAACAAGGCAAGTTGGCGCGCTTAGATCAATGGCTACAAGGGCGTGATGTGACAGAGTCTTGGGCATATTCAGATTCAATTAACGACCGTTTTTTATTGGAATATGCAGATCATGCAATTGCGGTAAATCCTGATGACCGCCTTGAAGCTTTGGCTAAAGAGCAGGGTTGGGAAATTCAAGATTGGTCAATTTAAAGACCCTCATGCTTTTTTAAAGTGGTGTTGAATACACATCACACGACATCGAAAACCGTCATTTAAGTAAAGCAGTGCCTTCAATACATTGCTTTGCTTGAAGTGGTTTTGCCTACATGGACACATTATCCAATGATCAAGAGTGACTTTTAAATTGACGCATCAGTCTGAAGCCCATACATCGAGTGCAAGCTCTGTTTCTACAGCCACATTGTTTGAAATGTTTGTTGGCCCTCGTGTAAGTGCGTATGTACAAGCACTGCAAAATCCTACATCCTTTAATTGGGGCGGTTTGTTGTTTGGGGCCTATTGGTTGCTTTACCGCAAAATGTACGCACAGTTTTTTTTATTGCTGTCGATATTGTTTTTTCTCGGCATGCTTGGGGCTGTTATTGGGCTTCCGTGGCCAATTTTGTTGGGTATTTCTGTATTGCCACATGTGGTTTATGGCTTTATCGGGTCAGATTTATATGCGCGTTTTGCACAAGAAAAAGTCCATGACTATCAACATCAGCCAAAGTACAGTCCGCAGGTTTTTGCAGAGTCTGGGGGCACATCGTGGAGCCAACCGATTTTATGGTTAGGTATACAAATGGTTGTGGGCTACATGCTAACGACACCTTTTTTACAGTATTGATATGCTAAATGACTGAAGCACATGGCGTATTGAATATGTATGTATTCTCAATCAGTGGGTGACAATAAGCGCAGTTTAAATTGAGTGCTTGGACGTTCCATGTTATATCCTTAATGACAGCATAATTGATATTTTGATTGGGTAAAATAAGGAGAACAAGATGAGTGTACGACCAAGAATGACCCACTTATTTGAACAGTTGGGCTTAGATTCAAGCGAACAAGCGATAGCTTTGTTTATTGCGACCCATCAACTCAATGCGCACACTAAAATTACACAAGCTGATTATTGGAATGAGGGGCAACGTCAATTTTTGGCCGAAAAAATAGCCTCAGATGGTGAGTGGGCCATCATTGTCGATCAGTTAAATGAGTCTTTACATGAGGATTCAGTTTAAGTACTCAGTTGGTATTGGTAAAGTCCCTAAAATTTGTATTTGCCTCTGTCGGGTTTTACTTGTACAGAGGCTTTTTCTTTTGAATAATTTTTACATCACATTGATGATTTGATGTGTGTTGTATAGCAAATGCGATAACTAAAATATAAGAATAAGGACAATGAGATGAATGAAGAAGCCAGTGTTTTACCCCCTCCCTTAAGCCATAGAACGGCACTGAGTTATCACGATGAACAACTCATGCAATGTTTCGTAGGTGAAGAAAAATATCAGCATTATTATCAAAAGGCATTTTCGCAATTAACTGCAACGAAACATGTTGCGGGAATCAATTGGGGCGCATTTGTCTTTGGTGTGATTTGGTTGTTTTATCGCAAAATGTATGGCTATGGTACGCTGGTCGTCGCGTTATTAGTGACGTTAAGCATACTCGAAAATATGTTTAAATTTGAAGCCAAAGGCGTTGGAATAGCGGTGTCGGTGAGCTTAGGTTTAGTCGGAAACAGTCTGTATAAAAAATTTGCCGAACAAAAAATTGCCAAAGTGCGTCGTCAGTTATCAGCCAGTGATTTAAATCAGGCACTTGAGCAAGCGGGTGGTACCAATTTAGGTCTTGCTTGGGTGTTGTTGGCTTTTATCTTTGTTGCTGTCTTTATTGCACATTTTGCATAAAGCCAATGATTCATTCAAACAAACATTAAAAAACGGCCTAGGCCGTTTTTTAATGTGTAAAAGTTTGTTTGCTACATAACTGATGCAATAAGTGGGCTTAAGCCAAATGTTGCTTCATGAGCGACACCAAAGCTTCAGCGGCTTTAGATTGTGTACGGCCAGGATGCCAAACCATGCCCAATTGACGGTGCATGACCAAATCAATATCGAGTTGCTTTAAGTCTTGGTTAATCATGGTTTTTGGAAGTACAGACCAACCTAAACCAATCGATGCCAACATCCGAATAGATTCTAAGGGATTATTACTCATGGTGATTTTAGGTTTAATCCCTTGCTTTTCAAACTCAGCCAATGTGATTTGGGTGGTATAAGTTTGCGCAGCAGGAAGCAAGCTTGGATATTGGATTAAATCTTCAAGGGTTAAATGGCTTTGCTGTGCAAGAGGATGAAATGGCGCAGCCACAAACACCAATGGGTCTTGCCAAATATTGACATATTTTAGACGCTCATCACCTTGTGGAGGTAAGGTTAAAAAGGCCAGTTCTAAATCACCTGCCAGTACTTTTTCATGTGCTTGTTCTGAATCGACAAAATGCACATCTAAAGTCACATCTGGGTAGGCTTGTACATAATTACGTAAATGGTTAGGTAAATGATGTAAGCCAATATGATGACTGGTACCAATTTTGAGCTTGCCCTGAATCTGGCCTTGTTCATGGCTTAATGTATGGTGAATATCTCCCAATTCATTGAGCCAGTTTTTAACTTTAGGTAACAGTGAATGTGCGGCATGCGTTGCTTGTACACCACGACCAGCCGATTCAAACAGCTTTACACCAAAATATTCTTCTAAGCTATGAATTCGCTTGGTCACCGCAGGCTGGGTAATAAACAGTTGATCTGCAGCCAAAGAAATAGAGCCTGTTTCCATGACTTTGACAAAGGCTTCGAATGCAGCAAGATTCATATTAATCACCCATAAAGAAAATTTATGCTTACTTTTATTATTTAGAAAAAATTAGAATAAATCAAAGGAAATGTGTAATTGTTTGCTATAAACTTATCCAATTGGCAAAAATAGAAATGAAATCAATGAATAATCATTTTAGGGTGATCGGTGGATAAATCACGAAAATACAGAGGCTCGAGCAAGGTGTAGTGACATGGTCAATTCGACGTGATTATGTACAGAAAGTTGCGACCAAACACCACCCAATCCCTATTCAGGGAAAATTGTTGAAGCATTGCTGAACATTGAGAACATCAGTTGTGGTGATGAACGAATAATTTATTTGTCAAATGAAGCATCTATAGGGAATGCTTCATGCATTGCTTTAAGAAAAAATCACTTGTTATATTTTAACCCAAATTTACATGTCAAAAGTCAAACGCTAGCAGGATATGCGGACGTAAATAGATGGCATTGGATGACTGGATTCGTGGTTTAAAAAATATCGGACCTTTGTGTATCAAGTAGAAGAAGATTTAAGATATTTACTCTTAGTCTTATCTTAGGTTTAGCAAAAGCACTAAATTGGTTTGATACAAAATATTGTTTCGAAAACAAATTCGCAGTAGTCGATTTAAATCGTTTTCAATAGAAAAACCACCCGTAGGTGGTCGTGAACAACATCAAGCAAAGTGATTTGCAATCACACTAGACTTGGGCGCTCGCTTCCTGATTGTCAACAGCGGATTTTTTATCCCAAATACGCTCATGGAAGAAATATGCAACTGCTTGAACTGTAGGTTCAACTAAACTTAAAGTAATGGCCATCCATAAGCTACCTGTCACAACATAACCGACAATCATGGCAACGGTAATGTGCATGATGTAATAGCTTAAGGTCTTTTTAAACATACGTTGATTGTTTTCTACAAATTGTTGAATATTCGCCATGATGATGTTCCTTTAAAAAGTGTGTTCGCTTGGTATATGCAAATAATACTGATTCTCATTTACTTTGTAAAAGTGATTTTTTGATATTTTTCGATCGGAAAATTAGATTTATTTTTGAGCGATTTTAAGCGTGAAATTAGCGAATAAAACAATTCCAAAAAGTTTACAAACTAATAAAAATGATAAATTAGATTTATGTGATTACGTGGTTATAATCGAAGTTAATGAAAGAATTTACCCAGTCCAGTGGAGCAAATCGACATGGCAGGCGAAACCCAAAAAGCAAAAACATTGTATGACAAATTGTGGGATGACCATCTAGTAAAACAACGAGATGATGGCTCTTCATTACTGTATATCGACCGTCATTTATTGCATGAAGTAACCTCTCCACAGGCATTTGAAGGTTTGCAACTTGCAGGTCGTCAGCCTTGGCGTTTAAGTGCAAATATTGCGACACCTGACCACAACGTACCGACTTCTACTAAGGAACGTGCTGAAGGTATTGCGGGTATCGAAGATGATACTTCACGTATCCAAGTACAAACTTTGGATGACAACTGTAAAACTTTTAATGTTGCGCAGTTTGACATCAATGACGTACGTCAAGGTATTGCTCACGTGGTTGGTCCTGAACAAGGTTTGACTTTACCGGGCATGACAGTTGTTTGCGGTGACTCGCATACTGCGACACATGGCGCATTTGGCTGCTTGGCGCACGGTATTGGTACATCGGAAGTTGAACATGTATTGGCAACCCAATGTTTAGTTCAAAAGAAAATGAAAAACATGTTGGTGCGTGTTGACGGTAAATTAGGTCAAGGCGTAACACCAAAAGATGTGGTTTTAGCCATCATTGGTAAAATTGGTACTGCGGGCGGTACAGGTCACGCAATTGAATTTGGCGGTCAAGTTTTCCGTGATATGTCGATTGAAGGCCGTATGACTGTATGCAACATGGCAATCGAAGGCGGTGCGCGTGTTGGTATGGTCGCTGTCGATGAAAAAACCATTGAGTATGTAAAAGACCGTCCTTATGCACCGAAAGGCGAGCAGTGGGATGCAGCAGTAGAATATTGGAATACTTTGGTCTCTGATGAAGGCGCACACTTCGATACAGTGGTTGTATTGCAAGGTGAAGAGATTGAGCCGCAAGTATCTTGGGGAACTTCTCCTGAGATGGTGATTCCTGTCTCTCAAGCTGTTCCAACTTTAGATCAAGCTAAAGATGACGTGCAGCGTAATGACTGGACACGCGCTTATAGCTATATGGGTTTAAATGCAGGTCAGGCATTGGCTGATATTCAATTAGACCGCGTATTTATCGGTTCTTGTACTAACTCACGTATTGAAGATATCCGTGCGGCCGCTGAAGTTGCCAAAGGCAAAAAAGTTGCGGGCACAATCAAACAAGCGATGGTTGTTCCGGGTTCAGGTTTGGTAAAAGCGCAAGCGGAAGCTGAAGGCTTGGATAAAATCTTAATCGAAGCTGGCTTTGAATGGCGTGAACCAGGCTGTTCAATGTGCTTGGCAATGAATGCAGATAAATTGCAGCCAGGTGAACATTGTGCATCAACCTCAAACCGTAATTTTGAAGGTCGTCAAGGTAATGGCGGTCGTACCCACTTGGTGAGTCCAGCAATGGCGGCAGCAGCTGCAATCGCGGGTCACTTTGTTGACGTACGTTCGTTCTAATTTGGGCTAATAGGAGCAAACAGCATGAAAAAATATACCGTTGAACAAGGTATCGTTGCACCCTTAGACCGTGCCAATGTCGATACAGATTTAATCATTCCAAAACAGTTTTTAAAATCGATTAAGCGTACTGGCTTTGGTGCAAACTTATTTGATGAATTGCGCTATTTAGACGAAGGTTATTTAGGTCAAGACATTTCAAAACGACCGATTAACCCAGATTTCGAATTGAACAAAGCACGCTACCAAGGTGCAAGCATATTAATTTCACGTGCGAACTTTGGTTGTGGCTCGAGCCGTGAGCATGCGCCTTGGGCATTGGAAGAGTATGGTTTCCGTACGGTGATTGCACCAAGCTATGCAGATATTTTCTTTAATAACAGCTTTAAAAATGGCATGTTGCCAGTGATCTTGTCTGAAGAGATTGTCGATCAGTTATTTAAAGAATGTGCTGCATCGGAAGGCTATCAGTTAACGATTGATTTAGAAGCGCAAGAAGTACGTACGCCAAATGGCGAAAGCTTTAAATTTGAAGTTGATCCGTTCCGTAAGCATTGCTTATTGAATGGTTTGGATGATATTGGCTTAACTTTACAAGCTGCTGATGATATCAAAGCTTATGAAGCTAAAACCAAAGCATCACGCCCTTGGGTATTTGCAGACGTAAAAGCTTAACAATTGAAGTGACGAATGCATAGTCACCATGCCGAACTCTTGCTAATATCTAGGCATAACAATATACAAATGTCAGATTTATACTGGGTTCAGACATGGAAAAGTTACTCACACACATGGCAGTAGGGCTCACGATAATTGGATCGTTGAGCGCTTGCCAAAGCGTTCAGGTAATACAGGTTCAAAATATAAAAGAATCTGCAAGTACGCAAAATAATGCACATATTTATTGTGCAGGTACAGAAAGCTGTCAGTTTGAGCGTTTAGATCAGACCTTCATTATGAAAGAGCATAATGAACTTGAGCGTGAAGCAATCAAGGCGGGTATTGTGCGTATACAGGGAAAATCGTTGAAAGAGCCGAATGCGCTTTATCTTTCTGTGACCCCTGTACAGCATGAAGTAGTTGTTCGGTTTTACCCGATATCGCCTGACAAAGCTGAGCGTTTACACGTGATTCATGCGTTTAAACCCAAAGCGAATTATACCTTAACGATGTACCGTGATCGAACCAAACACAAAGCGAGCTTGTTAGAGGCCTCCGCGCCAGATCCTTTGTGTGTAGATTTGAAAATGGAACAGAAAACTATTCGACGTTTTTGCAAACCCTACAATGTCCTGACGGGGCTTGGTGAGTTTGTAGAGAAAAAATTGTAATCAATTGCCACGTATAATTGGCACATAAAATGGAAAAACTCATGTCAAAACATATCTTGATTTTACCGGGTGACGGCATTGGTCCTGAAATTGTAAAAGCTGCAGAACAAGTGCTTACCCGAGTGAATGAAAAATTCAATTTAGGTTTGACTTGGGAAGAAGGTCTATTAGGTGGTGCGGCAATTGATGCGCATGGTTCACCTTACCCAGAAGTGACATCTGAACAAGCCAAAAAAGCAGATGCTTTACTGCTTGGTGCGGTAGGTGGTCCTAAATGGGATACGATTGAACGTTCAATTCGTCCTGAGCGCGGTTTATTAAAACTACGTAGCGAACTTAACCTTTTTGCAAACTTGCGCCCAGCGATCTTGTATCCGCAATTGGCGGATGCTTCAAGCCTGAAGCCTGAAATCGTAGCTGGCTTGGACATTCTAATTGTTCGCGAATTAACTGGCGGTATCTACTTTGGTCAGCCACGCGGTATCCGTGAATTAGAAAATGGTGAGAAGCAAGGTTTCAACACTGATATATATGCAGAGTCTGAAATCAAGCGCATTGCAAAAGTAGCCTTTGAATTGGCTGGCTTACGTGGTGGTAAAGTATGTTCTGTAGATAAAGCCAACGTACTTGAAGTGACTGAACTTTGGAAACAAACAGTGACTGCATTGAAAGAAGAGCAGTATCCAGAAATTAACTTGTCACACATGTATGTAGACAATGCAGCAATGCAATTGGTACGTGCACCAAAACAATTTGACGTGATTGTAACCTCTAACTTATTCGGCGACATCTTGTCTGATGAGGCTGCGATGTTAACGGGTTCTATCGGCATGTTGCCATCTGCATCTTTGGATGAAAACGGCAAAGGTATGTACGAGCCTTGCCACGGTTCTGCACCAGACATCGCTGGTCAAAACCTTGCAAACCCATTGGCAACTATTTTGTCTGTAGCCATGTTACTTCGTTATACATTCCGTGAAGAAGCTGCAGCAAAAGCCATTGAAGATGCAGTAGGCTCGGTATTGGATCAAGGCTTACGTACAGCAGATATCATGTCTGAAGGCATGAATAAAGTGGGTACAGTAGAAATGGGTCAAGCAGTTGTAGCTGCATTGAACTAAGTTCTATTGATCTTAAAAAACCGAGTCTACAGACTCGGTTTTTTTATGGACATCATTGGGGGTGAGTAGGGCGTTTAATACCAATTAACAGGTACGTCCGCTGAGTTGTACCGCAGTCGCAATTTGGTTTTGCAGTTGAAAACGAATTTCGCATTGAAGACTTGCATCATAGCTTTGTGTTGGAATAGGCACTGCAGTCCCGGCACCTGCACCTAAGGCAGGATTCTGTGCCATTGGAATAGGAATGCTAATCGGCCGAATCACGGTATAACTTAATGTATTTTGCTGTACGAATGGGGCAGTGGCATTTTGATAGCCAAGTTTGGCTAAGTCTAAATGGCTTTGAATATAGCTGCTACTTTGACCCACAAATTGTGCTAAGTATTTTTCTCGCTCAGTCGCATTCATCACAGGGGTACTGGCACAGCCAAAAAGCACAGAGGCAAGCGCACATTGGCCTAAGGTCATTTTAAAATTCATAAGCATATCTCATGCTGACTAATTGCAAACCAGTGTATGGAGTTGAACACAATAACTATGTAGTGATTTGATAAACGGTTAATTTGAATGAGTCACGATGCTTGAAGTGGAATGAAGATACAATTTTTTTCTTACGCCGTATTGTGGGCATGTTTTAAAATGAATAGGCATCTTACAAGCGATTTAAAAATGGCGTGTAGGTGAATTCCATAAGATAAAAACAATGATTTTGGATGAATAAAATGAAAAAGATCTTATTGCTTGGCGTATTGCTTCTGACCAGCTATGCCAATGCAGACAATTGCGACAGTGCGCGTAATACCTACGATGATATCTATTGCACCAATAAAGTCTATGCCAGTGCCGATGCTGAATTAAATAAGAATTATCAGGCTTTGCGGGCTAAGTTATCAGACAAGCAAAAAACTACGCTAAAGCGTTCTCAACTGCAATGGATTCGTGAGCGTGATGCAAACTGTACGACGGATACAGGCGTCAATGTGAATTGCCGTCTAGAAACCACACAGGAGCGTAATCATTGGTTGTTAGAGCGCTTACGTGAATGCAAGACTATTGGCTGTAAAAGCAGTGCTTTGAACTAAGTCTGCTTGATATACGGGTTATTCTATCGATTGCATAAAAAAAGCCACATGTAATGTGGCTTTTTCTGCTTCGCTAAAACTTATCGTGCACGATAAGTGATACGACCCTTAGTCAAATCATAAGGTGTCATTTCTACTTTAACACTGTCGCCAGTCAAAATACGAATATAGTGTTTACGCATTTTACCAGAGATGTGAGCAATCACTTCATGACCGTTTTCTAAACGTACACGGAACATAGTATTAGGAAGCGTCTCGGTGACAACGCCTTCGAACTCGATGAGTTCCTCTTTATTGGCCATAGCCTACCTGAATGAATAAATTAGCAAGGCGCAAATTATAGTCAATTTTTTTGCATAAAACAAGATGAAACGGCCGTCAGAATAATCAGATGCAAGTAAAATAAGCGAACAGTGCGGTTAAACTTTTTCAACAAAAATGTTTGTAGAATAGTTGTCAGTTTGGTCAATCACAGTTAATCTAAAATTAAGCATTTGAGTATAAATGAAGTACATACAAGGAAGGTTCTTGAGTGGGTCAGCTAACTGATGCATCCGTAGTATTGCGGTTGGGCTACCAAGCGATTCGTCGTGCGGGTTTGCCGACGGAAGATATTTTAACCAAAGCTGGTGTTGCACTGAAGCAGGTTGAAGCCAATGATCGTACACCTTTAAGTGCGCAGTACGCGTTTTGGGTGGCAGCTGAAGAAGTCAGCAAAGATCCAGATATTGGTTTACATCTGGGTGAACACCTTCCTTTGTACCGCGGGCAGGTGATTGAGCACCTGTTTATTTCATCAGAAAATTTTGGTGAAGGTCTCAAGCGTGCATTGGCCTATCAGCGCTTAATTAGTGATGCTTTTCATGCCAAACTGGTCATAGAGGATGATCGTTGCTATTTAACCAATGGTCATCAGCCTTGGGCAGAAAATATCGTTAATCGTCATTTTTCTGAATGTGCGATGTCGGGTGTATTGCGCTTTTTTAAGTTTATTACTGAAGGGCGTTTCCAGCCCATTTATATCGACTTTAATTTTAGTCAGGGCGCGCCGGATGATGAATATTTCCGTGTTTATGAATGCCCAGTGAGCTTAGGGCAAAAAGAAACACGATTATATTTTGACCCTGCTATTTTAGATTATCAACTGTGGCAAGCTGAACCTGAGCTTTTACAGTTACATGAACAACTTGCGATCGAAAAACTGCAAGAACTTGCGCGCTATGATTTGGTAGGTGAGGTACGTCGTGCTATTGGTTCAACCTTAGAAAGCGGTGAAACAACCTTAGAAACCGTGGCTGCACAGCTAAATATTACGCCACGTCGTTTACGTACCCAGCTTTCAGAGGCCAATACTAGCTTTCAGCAGATTTTGTCGGATTACCGTTGTCGTTTAGCGAAAAAACTCTTGGCCAATACCAATGAAAGTGTTGAGCGAATTGTGTACTTAACCGGCTTTTCGGAGCCAAGTACCTTTTACCGCGCATTTAAGCGTTGGACTAACGAAACCCCAGTGGAATATCGTAAGCGTAAGCAACGTTAAATCTTAAAAACAACGCATGAAATCCCTCCTGAATGGAGGGATTTTTTATATGGTGTACCCACTCAATAAACTCGTGCAAATGGATTTTTGGACAGCATTTTTTACTTCTTTTAAGGGCAGAACCAGTAAAAAGTACATATTATTCAGGCATGTTGAGCCAATGTGGGCCAAGTGGCGCTGTAGGAAGCTGAAACTGCTCAGGATAATCTGCATGAATGAAATACAAACCGTCGGGCGGTGCAGTCACGCCTGCCGCTGAACGATCTTCGGCAGCAAAAATTGTATCGATATGATCGATGCCATACATGCCTTGGCCCACTTCTAACAAACAGCCCATAATGTTACGGACCATGTGGTGTAAGAAGCCATCCGCTTGAATGTCTAAGACCAAATAGCATCCATGTTGAATTAAACGACAGTGACTGACGGTACGAACTGGCTGATTTGATTGGCAGGCAGCAGCACGAAAACTTTCAAAATTATGCGTGCCTTCAAACTTGCTGGCAGCCAGGATCATGCTGGCAACATCTAGTGGTGCATGTATGTGGGTGACTTGCTTATGTAGTAAAGCAGGACGTACAGGATGGTTATAGACGACATAGCGATAGCGGCGTGCTTGTGCTTTAAATCGGGCATGGAAGTCCATGTCCATTTCTTGCACCCATTGAATTGAAATGTCTTTGGGAAGTTGGCTGTTACAGCCACGAATCCAGCCATGAATGCTACGTACTGCATGGGTATCAAAATGGGCAACCATATTGGTGGCATGTACACCTGCATCCGTACGTCCTGCACCATGCAGTGCGATTGGCTCATTTGCGACTGTGCTGAGTACTTTTTCAATGGTTTCTTGGAGGCTAATCACACCTGCCTGTTGAGTTTGCCAGCCACGATATTGTGAACCATTAAACTCAATTCCCACTGCAAAACGCTGCATACTCACCTCAGTCTATATCAATGTTACCAATGGGCATGCCATTGTTCTATGGCGTCGTATTGTAAATACATTTGTAAGACTTTTGCATATAGATCTGCATGGCCGGCACAATTGCTGACAAGAATCTGGGCATCTTGCACCCACTGGCTGACTGCATAGCGTTGATCGATTGCTCCAAATGGAACTTGGGTGGTCAGAATGACAGCACAGCCTTGTTGTTGGATGTACTTTATTTGCGCCACGACTTGATCATTGACGGCAATATTTCCTGTACCAAAACCTTGCAGAATCAACACATGAGGGGGCTGAGCAGACAGTGCTTTTAAGTTGTATTCCAGCTGTGCGACGCCAACGGGTTGTAGCATTAAACTAATGCAATTGAATGCACGAGCTTTTTCAATATGGGCTGTCTGTACAATCAGTGCATCTGTGGGTACGGTATTGACAGCTAGTCCGCTGAGTTGTCCACTAAAGGCATCGAGCTCTGTAGTATGTGTTTTAAGGGCTGTGGAAGCATGAATGAGCTTGTGATGAAATGCTAAATAAACCCCAGTTTCAACTTGTAAGACCTGATCTAAAGCAAAATTTAGATTAGAAATTGCATCGGTAAATTCGCGCGTATCCGTTCCATGTACGTTCAGTAAAGGATATTGGCTACCTGTCAAAATAACATGTGCAGATTGGGCAATAAATCGTGCCAAGACTGCACTCGCATAGCTGAGGGTGTCTGTACCATGAATAATCACGAAATGCTGATAATGCTGTAACTGTAAGCTTTGAATCTGTTGGATCAGTAACAGCCAATAAGGTGCGGTACATGCACTGCTATCACGGATGACTGGTGCAACAAAACAATCGATATGTACATGTAAGGGCAGAACATGTTGTAGTTGGGGAATAAATTCCGCTGCAGGCATTGGGCTGAGCGGTTCACCGACACAACCAAAAGTACCACCCATATAGATTAAGGCTATTTTTTTCATCATAAAAAAAGCAGTCATGGAGACTGCTTTAGTTTAAATCGATTTCTATTAAGAAGCGATTTGATTGCGTAACAGTTTGACTTGCTCAATTTGTTCAGCAGTATATTCGCTTTCTTTTTCTTCTAAAATTTCACGTGCGGCATCAAATGCACCTAATTGGATGTATTGGGCTGCTAATTCTAGATTGAGCGTAATTTCATTGCTGTCCAAAAGTTCTGGAAATGACTGTACCAATGGATCATTTTGATCTGTACCTGATGCAGGTGTGCTCACTTGGCTAATGTCGAAGCTCACGCCTGTAGATGCTGGTGCAGTAGGTGCAAGCTCTGCTTCTGGCTGAGCACCAATTGAGCTTAAATCAAAGCTGAGTGGTTCTGCTTTTTGTGTTTCTGTAGCAGGTTCTTCTGTCGTAAACGAAAAGTCTAAAGGTGCTGGTTCAGCCGTCGGTTCTGGCTGTGCAACTTCAGGGCTTGTTTGCGGTGCAAAGTCTAAAGAGAAATCGAGTGGTTTGATTTCAGCTGCTGGTGCTGCTTCAGCAACTTTCGCTACAGGTGCAACTTCTGGTGCTGCAAAGTCAAGCGTTTGTGCTTCTTGAGGTTTTTCAGCAACCACTTCAGCAGGTTTAGCTGCTACAGAATCAAATGACAAGTTGAAGTCTAAAGGTTTGATTTCTTCTACAGCGGGTGTAGCCACAACTGGCGCTGGAGTCGCTTCTTTTTTTGGCTCAGGTGCAGTTGAAGGGCTACCCATTAAAGCATCAAAATCAGCAGTATTTTGTGCTTGTGGTTTTGCAGCACTTGCTGGTTCTGTAGGGCTTGTAAAGGCAATAGTATCTACAGTTTTATTTTGTGCTTTGTCGAAGTTTGCTTGTTTTGCTTCGGCTTGTGCAATGATGTCATCAAGTTCAAGTGAGTGAACATGACTAATTAATTGACTAATTGCAAATTCATCTTTTTGTAAAATATGAATGTCGAGCAAGTACAAATAAAGTTCGTGTTGGGTATTATCTTTTTTCAGTGCCTGATTAATTTGTGCTTCAGCTGAAAAGAAATTACCTTCATCAATTAAACTTTGAATTTTTTTACGCGTGTCATCGTTTAAAGCCGTCGTTGTCGGTTTTACTGCCGCTTCTACAGCTTGTGTACGATTTGGGGCAATTTTAGCGGATGAACTTGCTTTTTTTGCCTTAGCCTTTTGTGCATTCGCTTTATCTGATTCTTGTGCACTTTGACGTTTTTTTAAAAATACCAAAGCAATCACGACAATCACTAATGGAATCACATAAATCAGCATATTTTAACCCCTTGTGGATAGAGCTTTGGTTCAGTGAACTCATCCATTTAAAATCTTCATGTTGCAATTTTTAGTGTATTGGCTTCTTCGCAGCGCGTTGTGCTTTCAGTTTTTCTTCCAGCTGTGCTAAGCGAGTATTTAATAATTGAATTCTTTGATCCTTCTGATTTAGCGCCAATTCTAATTGCGTTACGTTTCTCTGTAATTTAACGGTTTTTTCACGCGATGTCATAATTTTTAATGACAACTTGTCCGAAGTTTGGTTTTTTTCTGTGTTTTTGTTGGCGCTTGTATGAGCAGAATCGCGCTCATTTTCTGAAATCAGGCTCATTTCAGCTTGATTCAGGCGATATTTAGCTTTACCTGATTGTGCAGATGGAATTTTTGCTAGCGCTGCTGCATTGACTTTCGGTTGTTCTTTACTTGGTGCAGTGCTGTTTAAATTTAGCGCTACACCACGGCGTAAGCGGTTAGAGTCACCCTGAATAAAGGCATGTTCATTGCTGGCTTTAATTTGCTTCATCACTTCGTCAATTGGACGGTTTTGCGCAGTCGCTAAACGAGATGCAATACCCCAAAGGGTTTCATTTGATTGCACCACATATTCTGCTTTGGCTGGTGGCGGTGTTTGCGCAGATACTGGGTTTTTGCTCACGGGTGCTACATTTGCTGGTGCTGGTGCTGGTGTAGCTGGAGCGGTTTTTTGCTCGGCTTTGGCTTCAGCAAACTGCTTAACTAATGGATCTTGAGACACCTGACCCATTGCTGGCTTTGCTGCCACGCTTGTTGCTGGCTGTTCAGCCGAATTGCTAGGTTTTGTTACAGCTGGTGCTGGTGATTGTGCAGGCGCTTGCGCTGATGCAACCGTCTGCTTTTGTACTGGTGAAATTGGTGTGGCTGGGGCTACAGGTTTTACCATGGGCGCAGGAACTGCATAGGCTTGAGCCACTGGTGTAACTGAAGCTAAAGTTGGTGTACTGCTGTTATTTAAACTTGGTGGTGTAGCGCGGCTAATGCTTAGTGGTGCTTCATTTTTCTGGATTGAATTGGGTGTTTTTGCTGTATAGGCCGTACTGACGGGTAAATTCAGACCAATTTCATTTGCATTACGAATAATCAATGGAGCCAATGGTCGTTCATTTCGACTGAGATTGGCGAGAGAGGGATTTTGTCCCGCACTGCGTTTTAATGGTGTTTTAATGTGTTGCAGGCGAATGGCATTGCCTTCGGTCACTTTAACCACAATGTTGAGTTCTGCATCAGTCATTGGGCGTGATGAAGTAATGGTAATGACACCGTTGCCAGCGCTGTCTCGACGAGTAAAAAAGTTTAAATGGCCTGGAGGTTGATGGCCTACACCCATACGCATTAAGTCTTCAGCATTGGCGAGGCTGGCTTGCAAAGGCTGATTTGAATCGGATTGACGAAAGTTGATTTCGGCATATAACAGCTCCCCAGGCGCAGATTGAATTTGAATCGGATCAATCGTAATGGCATGCAAAGGCTGTGATGCAAGTATAGCTAAAATGGCGATTTTTAATTTGTTATAGACAGTCATCTTAATTTTTAGCTCAATTCAAATTGCGCGGTGTTTAAAGTGAATAGATTAACGGGATGTTTAAGAATTGTAAAACATTAACAAGATTAGTACAGAAAAAAAGCCGATCAAATGTGACCGGCTTTTTCAGCTTAAAAACAACAATGTTGATTAAGCATTTTTATAATCGATTAAGATGCGAAGCATACGACGTAAAGGCTCAGCAGCACCCCAAAGTAATTGGTCACCAACAGTGAATGCACCTAGATATTCTTTACCCATATTGAGCTTACGTAAACGACCAACAGGAACAGACAATGTACCTGTTACAGCTACAGGTGTTAGATCAGTCATTGAAGCTTCACGTGTATTTGGTACAACTTTCGCCCATGGGTTGGCGTTACGTAACATGTCTTCAATTTCATCAAGCGGTACGTCTTTTTTCAATTTCAAGGTTAATGCTTGAGAGTGACAACGCATTGCGCCAATACGAACACAGTGACCATCAATAGGAACAATTTGTTGATTGCCTAAGATCTTGTTGGTTTCAACTTGACCTTTCCATTCTTCCTTCGATTGACCGCTTTCAAGTTGCTTGTCGATATAAGGAATTAATGAACCTGCTAAAGGCACACCAAAGTTTGCAGATGGGAAACCTTCGCCACGTTGTAATTGTGCAATTTTAGAGTCGATGTCTAAAATTGGTGAACGTGGGTCATCTAACAAATCTTTAGTATTGTTATACAAGTAGCCCATACCAGTGATCAGCTCACGCATATTTTGCGCGCCAGCACCAGAAGCGGCTTGATAAGTCATTGACGTTGCCCATTCCACAAGATTATTTTGGAATAGACCGCCTAAACCCATAAGCATTAATGAAACGGTACAGTTACCGCCCACAAATGTTTTTGTACCGTTCACTAAACCGTCTTTAATGACGTTTAAGTTTACTGGATCAAGTACGATAATTGCTTCATCATCCATACGAAGGGTAGATGCGGCATCAATCCAATAGCCTGCCCAGTTTTCAGCTTTTAGCTTAGGAAAAACGTCAGTCGTATAGTCGCCACCTTGGCAAGTAATAATGACATCCATTTGCTTCAGACTATTAATGTCTGTTGCATCCATAAGTGCTGGGGCGGTCTTACCGCCAAATACAGGGGCTTCACCACCTGCATTACTGGTAGAGAAGTAGAACGGCTCAAAATGAGCAAAATCATTCTCTTCAACCATACGTTGCATAAGGACAGAACCAACCATCCCGCGCCAACCGACCAGACCTACTTTCATGTCACTTTGCCTCGGTGCGTTAAAAAATTAAAAGGGGTTTGAGTGTACCAAAAGGGTGCTCAACTGCAATAGCTGCATAATCAAAACAGCAATTATATTGTGCAATATATCTTGTTTATGTTACATGCAAAATTGATATTAATTTATAAATGAATAAAAAAATTAGAATATAAGGAGTGCAGTAGATGTTTTGGATAGAGGGTCTGGCCCTAATTGTGATTTGGCTTAGCTTTTGGTCCTTGATTCCACGTGATGAATGGTGGTTTCGTGGTGCAGATTTTCCACGTTTACAACTTCTAGCATTAGGTGCAATTGCATGGCTTTTACTAATGTTTTGGCCTGCACCTTGGGCGCTGAGTCGTAGCGTAATTTTATTACTGCTAATGGCAGCAATAGCATATCAGCTCAAAATGGTGCTACCATATACTTTCTTGTGGAAAAAACAAGTCAAGCAAGTGACGGAGGCGGAGCTCAATCCCGAACAGCAAATTTCGATTTTGGTTTCAAATGTGCTGACACCGAATACTCAATATCACTTATTGCTTGAGCAAGTACAGAAATATCACCCCGATTTATTGCTGACCTTAGAAACTGATCAAACTTGGCAAAATGCTTTATCGTCCATTGAGGCAGACTATCCGTATCGGGTGCCTGTCCCACTGGATAATTTATATGGCATGCATTTATATAGTCGTCTGCCTTTGCGCGACACTGAAGTTAAATTCATTTTGAGTGATGAAATTCCATCCATTCATACCACCGTGCAATTACGGTCAGGCAATTTAGTGAAACTGTATTGCTTGCATCCCAAACCACCGAGCCCAACCGAAGCCAAAGACTCCACGTTGCGAGATGCAGAGTTGCTAATTGTGGGTGATCAAATTAAAGATTTAGATGAAAGCTGTATTGTGATGGGAGACTTAAACGATGTAGCGTGGTCGCGAACAACACGGTTATTTCAGCGTATTAGTGGGTTGCTTGACCCGCGTGTTGGTCGTAAATATATCAATACCTTTCACGCGGATTATAAATTTTTACGCTGGTCTTTAGATCATATTTTTCATAGTACTGATTTTGCCTTGGTCCACATGGAACGCGTAACACATGTGGGTTCAGATCATTTTCCTGTATATGTCGTCCTTCAGACGGGCCGGGCGTTCGAACATGTGCAAGAGTCTTTGACACAAACCGATGATGACGAAGCGGAAGCACAAGAAGCGATTCAGGAGGGGATTGAAAAAGCAGAGCGTGAGGAAAAGCCTGTGACGGATGAAATTGCACAGGACTATAAGCCATAAAACACGATTTGGGCGGTTTAAGATGCAGTTCAAAAACAGCTACAGTCGACGGATATTTTACTGGCGCTATACACGATGTAGGAAATGGCTTACAAGTCTTTAGGACTCTGACGAATGGTCAGTTTAAACGTATTGACATATTCTAATTTCATCGGCAAAAGGAATCGGGAATGGATCATCCCAGCTATGGAAGACAACGCCGATTGGATCAAGTCATCATGGATATGATGCAGGAAAGGAACGCCACTGAAAAAAAACAATAATAAAACTTGTGAAAGCACAACCTCATCAGCCCGAGTTATGCAGGATGCAAAACTCGGGCTTTGCTTTATGTACAATATTATCGGCATTCACATGCTTTGTGCTTTAAACATCCCATTTTTATCGATCCAGAATAGATCGATAGTCTGTATTTCTTATGTCATCTCTGCGGCTTAAAATAAGCTCGAAAAAAAGTACGACACAAAAATAAGAGTATGGAGTATGGCAATGCAGAGCCTGAGCACAGGGTTGATATCTTTTCAGCAGTGGGCACATTTATCGACCGATGCAGGTCATATTTATTTAGGGTTGGTTATTTTCTTTGTGATTGCACTGTGTCATCAGCGGCAACTGAAATCACATTATGCCATTTGGGCTGTGCTCGGACTGGCTTTGGCCTTGGAACTCTTTGGGGCACGGCACGATATTTTAGAACGTGGCTACTGGCGTGTCACTGAAAGTGTACGGAATATACTCCACATGAGCCTGATGCCCTTATTAATTTGGCTGAGTGCGTATTATCGCGTTTGGCGTGGGTAGATTTTTGGGTAGTTGAAACAAGGTTGCTTTTTTAACGAAGACCCTATTTGAAAGCCATCAGACCATCAAAAGCAGACAACTATGTGTCGGCTTTTGATGATTATGAGCTTGTTAGTTTGAAGCCTGAACAACTTGTTTGTACAGCGCTAAAGTTTGATCACACATTTCTTTTAAGCTAAAGCTTGTGACTTCTGCGACCTGTTGTGGCGTGTCAATGTGTTGTTGAATGGCGTGTATTAATGCCACTTGATCATCTACATTAATCAGACCTTGTGGGTATAAACGGCTTAAAATTTCTGCAACACCGCCACGCTTCCAGCCAATAACGGGCGTACCTAAAGACAGGGCTTCAAGTGCGGTGCGACCAAAAGTTTCGGCTTGATTTGATAAAGATAAAACCACATTACTTAATGCCAGCCATTCACGAATATCAGAGCGATGACCCACAAAAGTGATGTGCTCGGTGAGTCCTTTCGTGGCAATGGTGTTTTGCATTTCTTCTAAATAGGCTGCCTTTTTAGGATCTGCACCACCGACAACCACGGCATGTAACTGTGGATATTGGCTATGCAGTTGTTGCATCAAATCAATTAGGGTTTCATGTCCTTTGAGTCGGGTAATCCGACCTGGTAAGCAAATTACAAATTTATTTTCCAATTGTGGAAAATCTTTATAGGTGTTGATCATCCACTGGGCTGAGGGTTGGTAGCCATGTGGGAAGGCCACAGGATCAATACCGCGGAAAATTCTGACAATATCTTGGGGGGGACAGTTTTTATAATTGTCCTGAATGTACTGCACCACGCTGTCCGATACCGCAATGACTTTTTCGGCTTGCGTCATAATTTGGCTATAGCGATTAATCGAGTAAAAGCCATGCACTGTACTAATCAGGTGCGGACGCTTATGTGCAGGAATACCTTTGAGCGCAAAATGTGTCAGCCATGCAGGCACACGTGAGCGTACATGTAGAATGTCTGGTTGTTCTGCTTCAATGAGCTGACGTAATGGACGAATTTGCCACAGGCTAGAGAGCGCTTTTTTATGAATTGCCAAAGTGCAATGTTTAGAGCCTTCCGTTTCTAATTGGTTGACTAAACGCCCACCATGCGACACCACCAAAGATTCATGACCGTCTGCAACCAAGGCACGCGCGATTTCTAAGGTGCCGCGTTCTACGCCACCGCTGTTTAATTCGGGTAAGAGCTGCATGACTTTCATGAATATTCTCTACTGATCAAGGTAAGTGTTTTAGTAAATTTCGTCGTAGCCTTCTGGGCGACTTTTAAAGCGACGGTGAAACCACATATATTGAGTGGGCGCAATACGAAGCTGATTTTCAATAATTTTATTCACCCGAATCGCATCTTCGACTTCATCTTCACTCGGTAGATTGTCTACAATCGGCTCAAGTAAAACATGATAGCGCGGATCTTTAATATCACCTGTGCGGTAAAAATACAGTGGAATAGCCACTGATTTTGAAATTTTAAGCAAGCGACGGTGCGCCGTAACCGTGGCAGCAGGAACGCCAAAGAATGGCGCCATCACGCCTTGTTTGAGTCCAAAATCTTGGTCTGGACTATACCAAATGGCATGGCCATTTTTTAAATTGCGAATTAAGCCACGCATATCGTCATGGTCAATTTGGTTGGCGTATATGGTGCTACGGCAACGGTAAATCAGCATGTCGAGCAGGGGGTTGTTCTGCGGGCGATAGACCACATCGGGTTCAAAATATTGTGCGCATAAATAACCACCTGCATCAAGCAAAGTAGAATGCGTACCTAATAGTAATACGCCTTTGCCTTCGGCATGAGCCTGTTGCAGATGCTCTAGACCTTCAATGCTCACCCGATTTTTAAACCACTGCGGGCTATACCATGCATTGAGGGTTTCAAATATGCCAATCATTTGATCGACAAAAACTTGACGAGCATTATGCTGAACTTCTTCTGCAGACCATTCTGGAAAGCAAACTTCTAAATTACGTAGCGTGGTTTTACGACGCGACTTCAAATGCTTAAATGCTGTGTTGCCCAAGATTTTGGCCAAACGGTGCTGAATGGCCCAAGGCAAAATGGCCAAGATCATCAGGAATACAATGCCAATCCAAATTCCCCAATATTGGGGCAATAAAAAGGACCACTGAAATTCACCGGGTTGGTAATCTGGCTGTTGGCTCATAAAAAAGAAGGGTATGCAGGTTAAATATAGGATTCAGTTTAGCATGAAGCTGAATTGAAAGAGAAAGTTCAACCTGCACACAAGGTTGAAAATAGCCACTTGCTTTAACCTTTGACTAAGCCACCATCAACAATGAGGTTTTGACCTGTCACAGCACGTGAATAAGGTGATAAGAACATGAGAATCGCAGCGGCAAATTCGTCGGGTGTGGTTACACGACGTAGCGGGGTAGAAGATGCAATTAAGTCAAAAACAAAATCTGGCGTTGCTTTGCTGGCATCGGTGCTTTGCAGTAAACCACCTGACAGCATATTGACGTTAATGCCATATTGGCCCAAATCTTGCGCTGCTGTACGGGTAAAAGCCAATAATGCAGCTTTGGCGGTGGTGTAGTCATGATAAGGCACGACAGGATTTTGGACTAAATTGGTTCCAATATTCACAATGCGGCCAAAGCCTGCTTGTTTCATATCGGCAAGGGCTGCTTGTGTGGTATAGAGTGCAGCCAATACAGCGCCGTCAAATTGGCGCGTCATGCCTTCTGCAGTGAGGTCTTCTAGCTTTGGGCGTGCATCACCGTTAAATTCAAAATGTACCAAAGCATTGTTGACTACGGCATGAATGGCTGTCCCAAAGTGTGCTTTAGCTTGCGCAAATAAACGTTCCACTTCGGCTTTGCTGGTCACATCGGCTTGCACTGCAAATACTTGCTTTGGGTGCTGTGCCATCAATTGCGCCGCTGTGTGTTGGCTTGAATGATAGTTCACCACCACTTTTGCGCCTTCTGCAATCAGTGCTTGTGTAATGGCTAAACCGAGTCCACGTGCACCACCAGTCACTAAGACAATTTGATCACGAATGTGCATATTTCCATCCTTTTTCAGCATTCTGCATTGCACCATAGCAAGCTTTGGGATGAAAACCAAAGTTGATTGAAGTCAGAATCACCAATCAGGTTCTTTTCAATATGTATTTAACTAAGATGTGATGTTTTGCTCAAAATCGCTAAGGAAATTTTTTCAATTAAAAAAGCGACGAGACAGCCAATTAAGCAGTAGACAATTCTTAATAATGCGCCATCAATTGTGTGATGACCAACGTCGTACACGGTGACAATCAAAAAGCTCGATAATGCAATGCCGGTAAATTGGCTGGCCTTACAACTTACGCAAATAATGGTGGTGAGGGTAATGCCGATCACCAAAAACAAGTATTCCAAATTAATATAATAGAGGTGTAAAAAACTGGCTTTGGACATGGCAATCCAAATGATAATTCCGACCACTGAGCCAATAAAATTGCCCGTGACTTGGTTAAAGTTAATTTTTTGTTTTAAGTCATATTGCAGGGTGAAAAATGCAGTTAATGAGCCCCATAAAAAGAAATTGGTGTCTTTGTCTTTATCAAAAATTAATGCCAGTAAAACCATGATAATGGCACAAGATAAAATTTTGACCACATACACGGTATTGGCAAAGTCTTTTGAATGCATACGGGTCCTAGGCTGGGCTAAATCGGTGGATTGGTTGAGGTTAAAGTGAATGCGAAATGTCCATCATCTTAATGCAATCTTCAGGCTTATTTTGAAGCAAAATGTGCTGTTAGAAGATCGCTTTTTCAGTTCACAAAAAAACGCCACGTGAAGTGGCGTTTTTTTGTGTGCGTAGAATTACTTGGTCATATTTTCCAATTCTTCTAAGCGCTCCATTTTTTCTAACATCAGATCATCAATTTCAGCCAAACGCTGTGAAGCTTGAGTCGCTGCATCTGCATCTTTCATAAACCAAGAGCCATCTGCAAGCTTTTCAGAAAGCTGTGCTTGCTCCTGTTCTAAGGCTTCAATTTCGGCAGGGAGTTGATCCAGCGCACGTTGGTCTTTATAACTCAACTTCACTTTTTTTGCAGGAGCAGTGGCTGCAGCTTCCGCTTTTGCAACGGCTTTTTTTACCGCACTTTTTTGATCAACGACTGTTTGATCTGGGCGTTGCTCTAAATAATCTTGATAACCACCCACATATTCATCAATGGTGCCTTTACCATCAAATACCCATGTAGAGGTCACAACGTTGTCCATAAATGCACGGTCATGCGAAATCAACAATAAAGTGCCTTTGTAGTTGCCGAGCATTTCTTCAAGCAGTTCTAAGGTCACCATATCTAAGTCGTTGGTTGGTTCATCCATCACAATGAGGTTAGATGGTTTAAGTAAGAGCTTAGCCAATAAGATACGGTTACGTTCACCGCCAGACAGTGCTTTTACTGGCGTACGCGCACGTTCTGGAGAGAACAAGAAGTCTTGTAAGTAGCTGTAAATATGACGACGGCTACCATTTACATCGACATGATCAGAACCTTCAGATACGTTATCTTTTACTGATTTTTCAAGATCAAGTGCATTACGTAGCTGGTCAAAGTATGCCACTTCAAGTTGCGTACCTGTTTTTACTACGCCAGTGTGTTCTTGTTCACCTAAAATGGCTTTAATCAGTGTTGTTTTACCCACACCGTTGTCGCCTACTAAGCCAATACGATCGCCACGCAATACCAACGCTGAGAAGTCTTTGATAATTGGTGCATTGTCTCCAAAGCGTACGCTTAGATTATCAATTTCAAATACCACTTTGCCTGAGCGACTCGCTTCTTGCGTCGCCATCGTCACTTTACCTTGTTGCGAACGACGTGCTTTTGATTGCTCGCGAAGTTCTTTTAAAGCGCGAACACGGCCTTCATTACGCGTACGACGCGCTTTAATGCCTTGGCGAATCCACACTTCTTCTTCGGCTAGGCGTTTGTCAAACAGTGCATTTTGCTTTTCTTCAGCTTCCATTTGCTGTGCTTTGAGGTCGAGGTAACGTGAATAGTTACCTTCATAGCTACGCAAAATACCGCGGTCTAATTCAACAATACGTGTAGCTAGACTGTCGACAAATGCACGGTCATGCGAAATAAACAATAAAGTTAAATTGTTTTGATCGAGTAAGAACTTTTCTAACCATTCAATGCTTTCAACATCCAAATGGTTGGTTGGTTCGTCGAGTAATAACACGTCAGGTTGTGTTAATAGCGCACGTGCCAAGAGCACACGACGTTTACGACCACCAGATAAGTCTGAAAGGTCTGCTTCTGGGTCTAGGCCCATTTTGCTTAAAATGGCATTCACTTTAGTTTCAAGTGACCAGCCATCATGTAAATCCATTTGATGTTGCAATTCACCCATGCGTTCGCAAGCATCCATATCACCCAGTACACATGATTCGCTGGCTTCATGGTAGGCTTTTAAAATTGCGGCTGCTTCACCCGCACCTTCGGCAACGATATCTGCAACTTTACCTGATGACATGGGTACATCTTGCGTCAACATCGAAATGGTGATGCCGTTTTGTAGCGCAATTTCACCATGATCGGGCAATAAACTTCCCTCAATCAGTTTAAGTAAAGTAGACTTACCTTCACCATTACGGCCAATCAAACACACTCGTTCGCCGCGTTCTAAGTTAAAATTCGCGCCGTCGAGCAAGGCAGGTCCACCAAACGCTAGTTGGACATCCCTTAAAGTAATATAGGCCATAATGTTTCCTGAAAATCTCAAATGAGGACTTAAAATGACTAAACAACAGAATTTGGATAATCAGGCGTCATTTTCCGCACCCATTGAAGATTTGCAAGTCCGAATTGCATTTTTAGACGATTTAGTTGAACAACTGAATGATCAAGTCGCACTTCAATCGGTGGAAATAGCTAATTTAAAGAAGCAGATGCAGCTACTTTACCAGCGCGTTGAGTCTGCAGATTTATCTGAAGGAATTGCAGCCTTCGATCCAATGACCAATCGCCCACCACACTATTAATGGCCAGATACATACTGGATAAATGCAAATAAATATCATAGATGCGCGTTTTTCAATGGAATACGCTTCTGTGTGTTTGACATTGCATTTGCTAAATTCATGATGATTTACAATTCCTGAATAAGATCGCTTGACCTTTGCGGTATGTACCGCTGTAATGCGCATCTGAATAAAATTCCTGCACGATTTTTCTGATTATGAGTTCCAAAGCCGTATTGCTTGATTTAGAAAATAATATGCCAACGGCCAGTCTGTTGCGCGAAATTATTGAACATTATCCTGTTTTATATCTATTGAATTGCAAAGGATATTTTGAATATTCGCTTGAGGATTTAACCGAATTTTCAAGCTGGGTCAGCAGTGGGAAGATTATTATTCTAGACACGCCAAGTGCGGCGCAAAAAGAATTTGAATATGCTGTTGTGGTTGGGCAATTAATGGCTTTATTGGAGTCAGACAGTCATGTCGAAATTATCTCGGCGATGGACAGTAGCGAAATGCTATTAGATATGCTGAGTAATGCCGATATTTCATGTAGCTTAATTCAGATTCAAGAAGAAGTAGTTGAGGACAACAGTCAACAGCATCATTTGCCGAGTGTAAGCACCATTAAGGCGAAACCACATTTGCAATTGGTGAAAAAATATTGCGATGCTTTAGGTAAAATGACAGGTAAGCCAAATACGGTTGAAGCACTGAGAAATTCAGTTGAAAACATCTTGCAAGTTTTGCCAGAAAAAGCACAGCATTTGGTGGGAATGTTGATTAACCTGAAAATTGTAAAGCGCTATGATGAGCAGGTGAATTTCCGTAAAAAGATACTCAAACAGTGGCTAAAACTGGATTTAGAGCAAACGGAATCGGTTGCACCTGTGACCAATTTAAGTGACGCTATGGCCCAGCTAAATAAACCTACAGGCGAAGAACAATCAGTAGGG
The DNA here is from genome assembly GCF_003419885.1 of Acinetobacter sp. SWAC5. Lineage (NCBI taxonomy): Bacteria > Pseudomonadati > Pseudomonadota > Gammaproteobacteria > Moraxellales > Moraxellaceae > Acinetobacter > Acinetobacter sp. SWAC5. The sequence continues at coordinate 100,863 of NZ_QUWR01000004.1, read as the reverse complement.
GATTCTGATATACAAGTACTGGATTTATATCGAAACTTTGCGCAAGTTGACCCCGTACAGTTGGAAGTCATTAAAAAACTTAACCTGTTAAATGCGCAAAAACCCAAAGATATTTATGCGCTACGTGATGTGCTGAGTGAAATGTTCCCGCAATCTGATATTCGTTTATTACTCAAAGAATTATTGGATAAAGGTTATATTTATTGGAATGGTCATGAAGTCATTTATAGTCATGAAATGTTTTTAAATTAATGCGCATGTCGATCCAAGGCGGTTTTAAAAAATCGCCTTTTTCATGCCTACGATTTCGCTGGTTGTTAGAGATGCCCAATAAATCATCGTTGTTTTACGTGATTGTCACAGAACGCGAATAAAAGCTTGTTTTAACATAGGCCAGTTTTTAGAGTACAGGCCTTTTTAGACGACACGCTGTGTGAAGAAAAGGTGAAATGGCACAAAAGCCGTGCAAATCAAAGGATTCATTTTATCGAAAATGAACAAATAAGCTGAGCATTAATTATTTTGATCTTGCCTTTTATATTGTGCTTGTGCAACTCTAATAAAGGAACGTAAAGGTTGTGCTATGGAAAATACTGGAATTTGGATTACAGTCTTCATTGTTGTGTTTGTGTTAGGGTCTATTTTTGGACTTCGGGTCAATCCTCGTGAAAAGGCTTTGGGCATTATGCGTGATAAGGCGCGAAAAATGTCTTTGCACCCGCGTTTGGTGGCCGCACCAGAGTGGACAAAAATCCCAATGGCGTCTGAGAAACGTGCCAGTATGGTGGCGTACTACAGTGTTTTAATTCCAGATGCCCGCTTGCCCTTAATGCGTGCGCGTGTGGTCGATCAAAAACTAGAATTGGTGTATGGCGACGACAAGTTTAAGGATTTACCCGTTGCATTAAAGGGCATTTATGCTATTGATATGCAGGCGAACTGTGTGGGTATATTCTGGGATGAAGAATCAGACCTCAGAGCAACACAGCTTGAAGATATGAAAGCATATTTACATTCTTTGGCTGAACTTTAATTATTTAAATAAAACAGGATTAATGGTTAATTATGGCGAACGCTCCTCGGTCCACATCAAAAAGCAGCACAGCGCAATCTCCCGAAGCTGGTAAGAAGCGTGCCTTGGTGATTGTGGAGTCGCCTGCAAAAGCGAAAACAATCAATAAATATTTAGGTTCGGATTACATTGTTAAATCATCTGTGGGTCACGTACGTGACTTACCAACAGGTGGCTCAGCAAAAACTGCAGAAAAAAAACCTGCAACTCGTACCAAATTAACCGATGAACAGAAGGCTGAAAAAGCTCAAAATGCTTTGGTTAATCGTATGGGGGTTGACCCAGAACATGATTGGAAAGCGCATTATGAAGTGCTTCCTGGTAAAGAAAATGTCGTTTCAGAACTGAAAAAGCTTGCTTCGCAGGTTGACGAGGTATATCTCGCAACGGACTTGGACCGTGAAGGGGAAGCGATTGCTTGGCATTTAAAAGAAGTGATTGGTGGTGACGATTCACGTTATCAGCGTGTGGTGTTTAACGAGATCACCAAAAATGCCATTCAAGAAGCCTTTAAAAATCCATCGCGCTTAGATACCAACAAAGTGAATGCACAGCAAGCACGTCGTTTCTTAGACCGTGTTGTTGGCTTTATGATTTCGCCATTGCTGTGGGAAAAAATTGCCCGTGGTTTATCGGCAGGTCGAGTACAGTCTGTTGCGGTTAAGCTGGTGGTCGAGCGTGAACGAGATATTCGTGCGTTTATTCCAGAGGAATACTGGCAAGTCTTTGCAGATACCAAATCTGCAAAAGATGACATTCGCTTAGAAGCCGTAAAGCAAAATGGCAAAACACTTAAACTTCAGAACAAAGCGCAAACTGATGCGTTATTAAATCTGATAAAAGATGCCAACTATACCGTTTCAGCACGTGAAGATAAGCCAACCAAGGTCAATCCAAGCGCGCCGTATATCACTTCAACATTACAACAAGCAGCCAGCACGCGTTTAGGTTTCTCTGTGAAGAAAACTATGATGCTGGCACAGCGTTTGTATGAAGCAGGTTTTATTACCTATATGCGTACAGACTCAACATTCTTGAGTGATGATGCGGTAAATATGGTTCGTGGCCATATTGAGTCTGAGTTTGGTGAGAAGTATTTACCAGCCAAGCCAAATCGTTATGGCAACAAAGCCGGTGCACAAGAGGCCCATGAAGCGATTCGTCCTTCAACTGTGGGCTTAAAAGGCGATAGCTTAGTGGGTGTAGAGCGTGATGCTCAACGCTTATATGACCTCATTTGGCGTCAGTTTGTAGCGTGCCAAATGACGCCAGCAGAATATTTATCTTCGACTATTTTAGTGGATGCCAATGGCGTAGAACTTAAAGCCAAAGGTCGTACCTTAGTGTTTGATGGTTTTACCAAAGTACGTGGGCAAAACAAATCTGATGATGATGTACTGTTGCCTGCGGTGAAAGTCGGTGAAGTGCTCAAACTTGAAAAGTTAGATCCATCACAGCACTTTACTAAGCCACCAGCACGCTTTACTGAAGCATCATTGGTCAAAGAGTTAGAGAAAAAAGGCATTGGCCGCCCATCGACTTATGCCGCTATTATTTCAACCATTCAAGACCGTGGTTATGTGAAGCTTGAAAACCGTCGTCTCTTTGCAGAGAAGATGGGTGAGATTGTGACAGACCGCTTGGATGAAAGTTTTAATAACCTAATGAACTATGACTTTACCGCAGACTTAGAAGGTCAGCTGGATAAAGTTGCAGATGGCGAGCGTAATTGGAAAGAGCTACTGAATAGCTTTTATGGTGATTTCAAAACACGTTTAACCAATGCGCAAGGTGAAGGCGGTATGCGCCGTAATTTACCTGTAGAAGTGGCAGCTGTTCACTGTAAAGAATGTGAACGTCCAATGCAGATTCGTACGGGTACGACGGGCGTTTTCTTAGGGTGTTCAGGCTATAACTTGCCACCTAAAGAGCGTTGTAAAGGCACATTAAACTTAACACCTGTTGAGTCCTTAGCGGCATTATCTGATGATGATGCAGCAGAAACAGCGGACTTAATGTCGAAAAAACGCTGTCCGATCTGTGAAACAGCGATGGACAGCTACGTGATTGACGGCGGTCGTAAATTACATATTTGTGGTAATAACCCAGACTGTAATGGTTTTGAGCTTGAAGAAGGTGAGTTTAAAATTAAGGGTTATGATGGTCCAACCATTCCATGTGACAAATGTGATGGCGAGATGCAGCTGAAAACTGGTCGCTTTGGCCCGTATTTCGCGTGCACAAGTTGTGATAACACGCGTAAAGTACTGAAGAATGGTCAAGCTGCACCACCGCGTGTTGATCCAATCAAGATGGAACATCTCCGTTCAGTAAAACACGACGATTTCTTTGTTCTTCGTGATGGTGCTGCAGGTTTATTCTTGGCTGCTAGCAAGTTCCCGAAAATTCGTGAAACACGTGCGCCAAAAGTAGCCGAGCTACGCAGTGTTGCAGAACAACTGGATCCAAAATATCAGTTTATTTTACAAGCACCAGATGTAGACCCTGAAGGTAATCCAACCTTGGTGAAATTTAGCCGTAAGAACCAAGCACAATATGTAGGTTCTGAAACGCCTGAAGGGAAACAAACCAAGTGGTCATTGGTTTACCAAGATGGAAAATGGATTGAAGCGTAAATTTTAAGTTGTAAAAAATGCTGGCGATTGCCGGCATTTTTTATGGCATTATAAATAAAAGCAACATTTGAAAAAAATAATTTTTTGTGGGGAAAGATGGAATTACAAACTAAAAAATTTGCAGTTTTGATCGATGCTGATAATTCATCTATACAGGCTATACCTTCAGTACTTGAAGAAGTCGCAAAATACGGAATAGCTAGTGTTAAGCGAGTATATGGTGATTGGAGTAGTGAAACATTAAAAAACTGGAGAGATGTTTTACTTCCTCATGCAATTACGCCTGTACAGCAATTTGCCTACACAAAAGGTAAAGATGCTACGGATATGATTTTAATTATTGATGCGATGGATTTATTGTATGCAGGCGCATTAGATGGTTTTTGCATTGTTTCAAGTGATAGTGATTTTACGCCATTAGCATCCCGTATTCGTGAAAACGGGTTGGCTGTGTTTGGTTTTGGAAAGAAAGTGACGCCTGAGGCATTTAAGAAAGCATGTGATAAATTTATTTATATAGAGAATTTAATTGTTGATAATGAAGGAAAAAATAGTGAGGAAGAAGAAACTGCTGTAACAGATAAACAAGTGGTAGAAACACTACGGACAAATGGACAAAAAGCAATAACGCTTCAAAAAGAAGTACAATTGCCCGAGGGAATGGATAGAGCAACATTAAATTTAATTTATAAAGCAGTGAAAGATAATGCAGATGAAAATGGTTGGGCAAAACTAGGAATGGTTGGCTTATATATAAGTGCTGTAAAGCCAGATTTTGATTCTCGTAATTATGGTCGTGCCAAACTTTCAGGTTTAATAAAAACATTAAATCTTTTTGAAACGAAAATTGAAATGAGTCAAATGTATCTTAGAAAAAGAAAAAAACAGGGCACTTGAAGAATGTGGAAAAACATTCGTGTTTTATGTCTGTTGATAGTTTTAATCATTGTAGCAGTCAACGCGTATAGAGATAAAAATCAGGATTGGAACAAGCCTGTATTTATTTTACTGCATCCAATTAATGCCGATGGTCTAGCGACCACCCAGACCTATATCCAACATCTTTCGGAGCGAGATTTAGATGGCGCACAGCAATATTTACAAAACTATGCGCAGCAATTTCGTGGGCAACCGACCTATTTTTACTTCCGTTTAGGGCGTGAGCTGAAACAGTTGCCTCCCAAAGTACCCGATCAGGCCAATATTTTAGATGTCATGTTATGGAGCTTAAAGTTCCGTTTTTATGCATGGAACAATCAGCAAAAAAGTGATGGTCCTGCCAGCTTAACGCTGTATCTAAATTATTATGATCCGCGCCAAACGCGAGAGTTAAAGCATTCAACAGCACTTGAAAATGGACGCATCGGATCAGTGAATTTATTCGCATCCAAAAAGCAAAGTGCGCAAAATAAAATTGTCTTGGTACATGAGCTTTTACATGCCTTTGGCGCAACCGATAAGTATGATTTAGCAACGGGGCAACCGATTTTTCCGCAGGGTTATGCGTATCCAGAACAGTTACCGCGCTATCCACAGGCTAAGGCTGAACTCATGGCTGGGCATATTCCAGTTTCAGCGACGCAAAGTAAAATGCCAGAGCATTTAGCGCAAACATTGATCAATACACAAACAGCACAAGAAGTCGGTTGGCTCAAACCTTAACTATGGATAACTCAAATTTTATCCACAGTCCTAAGTATGATTTGATGGAAAACTGTGTATAACTTTTGGACTTTTGCTTAAGCACAGAACGTGTTACAACTCAATAAAGCCATCTGACTTGAGAAGAATATGAGAACAGTAGGAAATGATTTAGTTCGACATCAATTACATGAAAATCGTAAATGGTATTTAGGCTTGGGTATTTTACTGACCATTTTTGGCGTTGTCTTATTAGCCGCTTTGCCTTTTGCGACACTGTCTGTGGTGTTTATTTTTGGTGTGCTCATGATGATTGGTGGCCTGTTGCATTTTGTGGCCGCATTTAAAATTTTTGAAGGTGGGTTTCGCTGGCTTTGGGCGTTGTTTGGTCTTTTGTATTTGGTTGCTGGGTATTATGCCTTTAGTACGCCAGTCAAAACGGCCATTATCTTGACCAATATTCTGGCGATTATCTTAATTGTTGCAGGTGTGATTCGTGTCTTGAGTGCGCTTGTATTCCGCGCGATACAAGGCTGGGGTTGGACTTTATTTTCAGGTTTACTGACTTTAATTACTGGCGTGATTATCTTCATGTCGCCTGATGCGCCATTTTGGGTGTTGGGGTTATTTTTAGCTGTAGATATTTTATTCCAAGGAATTAACTATCTGACTTTGGCTTCATATATTCGCCGTGAATTGCCAAAGAGCTCGGCAGATCAATAAGCTTAGAAGTAATGAGATGTAAAAAAGAGCGCTAAGGCGCTCTTTTTAGTTTGCAATTAAGGCTTCACGCTGTAGCGACTGCTAATCACAATTCGGTTCCATGCATTAATGACAATCGCTAGCCATTCAATGGCACTAATTTGTGCATCCGTTAAAAAGGGTAAAGCATCTTCATAAATCGCATCGGGCACTTGGTCTACGGCAATAAGCGTGATGGCTTCCATTAAAGCTAAAGCTGCTCGTTCTGCTTGGTCATAGTATTCAGTTTCACGCCAAGCATTCAAAAGCGCAATTCGCTCTGCGCTTTCACCTGTTTTGAGGGCATCTTGAGCATGCATCCGAATGCAAAATGCACATTGATTAATTTGTGAGGCACGGAGTTTAAGCAAATGTGCAAAGCCTTCATTCAACTGTGCTTCTTGGACTTTTTGCATGGCCAAAGCATCTAGTTCGGCAACTTTTTTATACAGTTCAGTTGCAGACTGACCCAAGTTAATTCGAGACATTTCGAACCTTTTTGATATTTAGATATACCCATTATTTTAAAACCGTTATGGTTTAGGACAAGGTTTATTTTGAGCATTGAGATGACCACTTTTGTTCTTGCTCCCGATTCATTTAAAGAAAGTCTGAGTGCGCAGCAAGCCTGTAACGCAATGCGACGTGCCATTTTAAATGTTATTCCACATGCAGATGTTATTGCCGTTCCAATGGCCGATGGTGGTGAGGGCACTGTGGATGCATTACTCAGTGTTTGCTATGGGCAAACACATGCAATCACAGTTAGAGGGCCTTTGCCTAATCAACGTATTCATACCTATTTTGGTCTTATTGATGGGGGGAAAACCGCAGTTATTGAAATGGCAAAAGCCAATGGTATTCATCTTGTGACAGTTAGGGCCCGAAATCCGTCACTGACTTCGACCTATGGCACGGGAGAAATGATCAGGGCAGCATTAGATTTAGGCGTAAATAAAATTATTATTGGCTTAGGCGGAAGCATAACCAATGATGGCGGTGCTGGTATGGCACAGGCACTCGGGGTTCAATTTTTAAATGATCAAGCTACAGAAATTGAGGTCTGTGGCGGAAATCTACATCAAGTCGTACAGGTCGATGTGACCCAACTCGATCCTCGTTTAGCACAGACCGAAATCATTATTGCCAGTGATGTCAATAACCCGTTGTGTGGTGTAAATGGCGCATCCTATATCTTTGCGCCACAAAAAGGCGCAACACAGCAGATGGTACAACAGTTAGACCAGAACCTTAGCCACTATGCTGATGTGGTTGAAGCGACACTGGGTTGTACTTTACGCAATGTTCAAGGTGCAGGCGCCGCAGGTGGACTCGGTTTTGGTCTGATGGCTTTTGCAGGCGCATCCATTCAATCAGGCATAGCGCTGATGATTGAGCAGACGAAGCTGGCGCAAAAAATTGCGCAGGCGGATTATGTGCTGACAGCTGAAGGTAAAATTGATCATCAAACCAAATTGGGTAAAACACCGTATGGCGTGGCGCAGGTGGCGAAGCAGTTCAATAAGCCTGTAATTGCTTTTGCTGGTGTGGTGGGTGAGAGTATAGCTGAACTTTATGATTTAGGATTTACGCAGATTGTTGGGATTAATCCACCAAATTGTGCCTTGGAAGATGCATTCAAAAATGCGGAAATGAACTTGCAAAAAGCGTGTGAAAATATAGCTAAATTACTGAAATAATGTTTATTGAGATCAACGATGAAAAAAATAATCTTTTTAGTGTCGATGTTGGGGCTGCAGAGTTTTGGCTTTGCTCATGCGGATGCCACTCATGAAGTGAAAGACAGATTAAAACAAGGAAATAAAACGTCTTTTCGATTTAATGATAATTCAATTCAAACAGCTGCATATCTCATTCAGCATGAAAAAGGGATTAAGGTTGTGATTGATCAAAGCGTGGATAAAAAAAGGAGTTTTCCCATCAATTTAAGAGATCAAAATTTTTTAACTTATCTTGATGTGACTACTCAGCGATTGGGTCTGAGCTATGAAGTGCTAGACAATAAAACCATCAGAGTGTATCGATAATATTTTATGCTTATTTTTAAAATACGTATAAACTAATTGGCTGATACAAAATGAAATTCAGCCACTTTTGTACCGCTACTGAGCCTTTCTTGTGATCTCAGCTTAGCTTTGTTCATCAAGTTTTCTGCATACAGCTCTGCTAAACTATAGGCCTAACCCGTATGATGAGACACCATGAGTTTAGCCAACCTGATTAATGAATTAAACCCGCAACAAAAACAAGCCGCAACAACAGAAGCACAGCATAGCTTGGTTTTGGCAGGGGCAGGTTGTGGTAAAACCAAAACCATCGTGGCGCGTGCAGCTTATTTAATTGATCAAGGTGTACCAGCCAATCAAATTCAAATTTTAACTTTTACCCGTCGTGCGGCCAGTGAAATTGTGGCACGTGTTGAACTGGCCTTGGGCGATCAAGCACTGGGCTTGCGAGCATCGACATTTCATACTTTTTGTATGTACTTGCTACGCCGTATTCCAAAAGCTTTTGGTTTAGAGCAGTTTTCCATTATTGATCGTGATGATCAAAATATGATGTTTCGCTTGATTCGTGGGCGCGACGATAAAAAAAATCCTAACTTTTTACCTAAGCCTGCTGAGCTTTGCGATCTATATTCTTATGCACGCAATACCCGTCAAAAACTGAGTGAAGCACTAGAAAAACAAATGCCCGAATATTTGGCGCTCAAAGACCAGATTGCGGACATTATGAAAGAGTACGAAGCCCGCAAACGTGCCCGTGCATTTTTAGATTATGATGATATTTTAGCCATTGTGGCGAAGGCTTTGGCGGAGTCTGATGGTTTAGTGGATTATGTGGCGTCGATTTGTCGTTATATGTTGGTCGATGAAATGCAGGACACCAATCCCTTGCAATGGGCTTTATTAGAGCCATTGAAGGATCGTGTAAGTTTATTTTGCGTGGGTGACGATGCGCAGTCCATTTACGGCTTTCGCGGTGCAGACTTTGAAAACATTCATCATTTTAAAGAGCGAGTGCCAAATGCTGAAATCTTTAAACTGGAAAAAAACTACCGCTCGACTCAAGAAATTTTAGACCTCTCTAATTGGTTATTAGATGAATCTGAAATTAAATATGACAAACGTTTAGATGCGCATCGTGGGGAAGGCATTAAGCCGAAAATGCATATTTTCCCAAATGAATTTGATGAAGCCAAATGGATTGCGATTGATATTAAAGAGCGCCATTATTTACAAGGCAACAAATGGTCAGATCACATGGTGCTGGTACGTTCGAGCTTTGCCGCCCGTAGTATTGAAGCAGCCTGCATTGCTGCCAACGTGCCTTATCGCTTTATTGGTGGCATGAAACTGCTTGAAACAGCGCATGTAAAAGATCTGATGAGCCTGCTTCGCCTCATGTCTAATCCACTTGATGACATTGCTTGGATGCGCTTTTTAACCTTGTGGAATGGTGTGGGGGATGTAGGCGCGAGTAAGCTTTCACAGCAATTGCTACTTGAACACGACATTGATGGTATTGCAAAGCAATTAGAGAAGTTTGGTAAAGTGCCTGCAGAAGCGATATTGATCATGAAGCAAATGTCGGTGCTCAAAGATCAGGTTAAAGCGTGTGTGAGCTTGGCCATTCAAGCGATTGAAACGCAGTTGGCGGAGAACTATAAAAAGGATTGGCCACGTCGCCAAGGTGATTTTGAGTTGGTCAAACAACTGGCGTCTAAGCACGATCAATTGGCAGAGTTTTTAGAAGCTTATGTGCTTGATCCGGTATCTATTTCTGAAATTGAACGCCAATCCGATACCGATGTCGTGACTTTAATTACTATTCATTCTGCCAAAGGGACAGAGCAGAAAGTCTGCTATGTGGCCAATGTTAGCCCAGGACAGTATCCAAACTCACGGGCAGCAGGCGATTTTGATGCCGTAGAGGAAGAGCGCCGTGTACTGTATGTGGCTTTAACTCGTGCGCAAAATGAATTGATTTTAACCAAGCAAAACTTAAATCATTGGGCGCGTGAAACCGTTGATGAGCAAGGACGCAAAGTTCAAAGCTACTTTTTTAATGATATGACGCGTCAATTATGTACGATGGAAACACATTATAAGCAACGTGAACAAACAGTAAAAACTGCTTTAATTGAGCGTAAGTCGATTAATTTAGATTTTGGCATCGATCTCGATTAAAATAGTGCATTGACGTGATTGAGCACGCAAGTTCAAAAAGCAACCATAGGCAAATGCTTTTTGAGGACGCTGCCTATTTGGAAAATTGAATGAATATTTTAGTACGTAACTTAGAGCGCTCGGTAACAGAAGCAGAATTACTGGAATTGTTTAAACCTTTTGGTAAGGTTGAATCAGCAGTGGTAGTGATGGATGCTGAAACGGGCAAATCTAAAGGTTTCGGTTTTGTAGAAATGCCAAATGGCCGTGAAGCAATTAAAGCGATTAAAGGTTTAAATACGCTGAAAGTGAAAGGTATGGGTATTCGAGTTAAATCTGTCGAAGACAAACCAAAAGCTTAATAAAGAAAGGGAGCAAATATTGCTCCTTTTTTTATGGTGAATTCAGCATGCAGACCTATTTTGCACTTTCTATTGTGGCTCCTGCAGGGCAAAAAATTGTCAATGGTTTAAAAACACTGGAAGTGCGCCGTTGGCGACCTGAGCAATTGCCTTTAAAGAATTTAGTGATTGTCGAAAATCAGCATTTTCTACACCAAGAAGGTGCGGAGGAAATGGGGCATGCCATTGCAATGGTGGATGTGCGAGAAGTCCATGCTTGGACTGAAGATGAAATTGAGCCTGCACAGGCCTCTTATTGGGAAGCAGGATACTGGGCTTGGACTTTAGAAAATATTCGTCCCATTGCAACAATACAACCACAAATTGCTAAACGGAAAATCTATTTAATTGAAATGGATCATCCATAATATTTATTGTGAATTCAGAGAGTTTGAGTTTAAGCTTGTGCTTGTACTCAACGCCAAAATGTAGGAATTAAATTCATGTCTCGAGTTGCTCGTTACCATGCTGATCGCACCAACCAAAAACTCTATTTTGCACGACTGGCTTGCCAACAAGCTGAGCAAGTAGAACATATTCAGCAAGCACAAGCACATCGAGAGGCTGCAGTATTTCACTTACACGGTGCGGTATTGGCGTTCTTGCAGGAACTGGTGCGCTATTATCGTTTAAATGACTTTAATCCAACTTTAAAATCTGTAGAAGAACATATGGCGGCTAAAGGTCAGGTGTCTCCTGAAATTTCCGTCATGCAAAAATTGGCCAAAGAAGGATTTATTGCTGAATTAAAGCGAGCTTACCGGATGTGTCAGTATGCACCAGAGCCAAGTGCACCGGAACCTGAGGCAGAAACCTCGTCAAATTTAATTATTAAAGTGACGCAGTCGCCTCAAGCATGGTTGCCTGATACCAAAATTTTACGTGAATGGCATCGTGAATTAACGCAGTTGATTGATGGCTTCCGTAATGAAATGGTGGAGTTCTAATTCGATTTAATGAGCAGTACTTGAAATTGCCAATTTCAACCCGATATTAATGATCTAAGCCGTGCAAAGTGCAGTAGCCTTTGCCACCATGTTGTGCATGGAGGATATATGTCTATAGAACAGTTGAAAGAATTATTTGGAAATCAAGACGCAATTTTAGAACTTGTGCAACTCGAGGGTGGTGAATTGGCCTTGCGTAATGCAGGCTCAGAGCAAGAGCCTTTGGTGACGATTCAATTTAATGAAGAGGTCCGAGCCTTACTTGGGGATCAAACACCTGTGATTGCGCAGCAGATGATTCAGGCTGCGCTATATGGTTTGCTTGAAAAGCAAGTCAATGAATGGCAAGCAGGCGTTGTGGATGAGAAGCCACAATATTTGAGTTAATCATTTAAAAAATTAAACGCACCTTTTGGTGCGTTTTTTTATGTGTGCTTCGATCAAGTTGGCATTAAAATGTTGAAGGCCAAGTGAAGTAGACAAAGACCGCAAACACTATAATATTACCCAGCACCGTAAGCCAGAACGTTTCACGAAATTCTTTCTTTTGTGATTTATGACGTAAGCTGAGCTGAGCAATTAGCGCGCCCATCCAACCCCCTAAAAAACTCCATTGATGTAACGTTTTTTCAGGTGTGCGCCGTTGATTTTTTTGTGCTGCGTTTTTATCTTGCCAATACAAAAAGAAGGTCAGTAGGCTTAGCACGATATAGTAGCCAAGCACCCAAATACTGATTTTTCCCCAAAAGCATAAAGCTAATAACACTAAAATAAATGGATAGGCTGCAATTTTAGACAGCAATTGCTTGCCTTCTTCAGCTTGGTTATGTCGTTGATGGCGTAATTTTTTTCGTTCAAAGTCATGTAAAAATTGAATATTCACAGCTTGAGGGCGCTGATTGGCATCCATCTGAATATCATAGACCAATTGATCCCCTTCGCATGGGCGACGGGTTTTATAGCTAAAATTTTTAATATGTACAAAGACTTTATCAGTTTGCTGTTCAGTTGTTGCAAACCCAAAGCCTTGCTCGTCTTTCCAAGTGGTGAGTGTGCCTTTTGAATGCATGATGCCCTCGAAAATATTATATTTAAATATGTATTGTTAAGTGTTTGAAGCTTATCGGTTTTGCTTTGTTTTGACCAGTGTGTACTCAAAAAACGGATAATAAAAAACGCACAGAAGCGTGCGTTTTTTATAGCGTGATGAGCTTAATGCGTAGGGGCTTCATGATGCGCAATTTGGATTTGATTCAAAATATGATTGCTCATATTTTTGGCCATTTCCTCTTTGGCAAAATACACTTCGCCAATATTATCATTGCGGATCACTTCGGCTTCTTGCTTACTCTCAGCACATACCAAGACCTGAATTTGTGGGTTTAACGTTTTGGCAATATCTACAATTTTATGAATATCCAAAATATCCATGGGTGAGAGTACCAAAAGGCGTGCATGTTGAATGTGTGCTTGAATGAGTACGCTCGGTTCAGTGGCCATACCAGAAACAGCGGCAATGCCTTTTTCCCGTAAGTTTTCCACAATCTCACGGTTTTCTTCTGCAATCACCACCTTAATATTTTGTTCCATCAGCGTACGGGTAATACGACGCCCAACCTCACCATGGCCAACGATCACCACCTGATCGCGTAGGTAATCTTGTGAGACTTCATCTGGAAGCATTGCCAAGGGGTCACCACTACGTTCAAGTAAGCGAGCCAATGATGAGCGCTCACGAATCCATCTTTGTATTGGTTCAACGGCTGAAAATACAAAAGAGTTTAGGGTAATGGAGATGAGCGCACCGGCTAAAATTAAGTTTTGACCTTCAATAGACAGCAGTTGAAGTGAAACTCCGAGTGCAGCTAAGATGAAAGAAAATTCACCAATTTGAGCCAAGCTCGCACCAACGGTCAGTGCTGTATTGAGTGGATAACGGAAGAATAAAACCAAAGCCATGGCAGCGATGGTTTTACCAATCATAATAATGCCGACAACAGCCAATACATGCAGTGGTTGTTCTAGCAAGATCCTTGGATCAAACAGCATGCCAACAGAAACGAAGAACAAAATGGCAAAAATTTCACGTAAAGGCAGGGTTTCTTCTTCTGCACGGTGACTGAAGTCGGATTCCTTCACCACCATCCCAGCGAAGAATGCACCCAAGGCCATAGAAACGCCAAAGATTTTATATGCGCCAAATGCAATGGACACCGCAGCAGCAACAACAGTTAACGTGAAGAGTTCACGTGAGCCAAGGCGTGCCACAATTTGCATAATTTTAGGCACTAAGCGCTTGCCAACAATCAGCATGAAGGCAATGAAGCCTGCAACTTTCAGCAGTGTGATGCCTAAAGTCAGCCAAATGCTATCATCTGCATTGGCACCTTCAATGGCTTGCCCACCGAGTAGGACTGCAGTGGCAGGTAACAGAACCAATGCCAGTACCATCACGAGGTCTTCAACCAACAGCCAGCCTACGGCAATTTTACCATTGACTGATTCGAGCAGACCTCGATCACCGAGAGCTTTGAGTAATACCACTGTACTTGCACAAGACAGGCTTAGACCGAAAATGAGTGCAGAACCAAAACTCCAGCCCCAGAGCATAGAGATGCCGACACCTAAGAGTGTAGCGACAGCAATCTGTAAAATTGCGCCTGGGAGGGCAATGCGTCGAACTTGCATTAAGTCATTGAGTGAAAAGTGCATGCCAACCCCAAACATGAGGAACATGACACCAAGCTCAGCCAACTGATTGGCCAAATGAATATCACCGACAATACCCGGTGTGTTTGGGCTAATAATAATGCCCGCGACTAAATAGCCAATAAGAGGGGGAAGGCGTAAACGGGCGGCGATATAACCAAAAAACAGCGCAACACCAAACCCGACTGCAAGTAGGATAATGAGTTCTACATCATGTGGCACTAAAACCTCCTGAAGTCAGTGTATATTAGGGAAAAATTAAGCATAAGAAATGCCAATTATGCTGAAAGTGTAACAAGTCGAATAAAAAAAATGCAAAAAAAAACGGCCAGAAGGCCGTTTTTTTTAGAATCTAAAATTATTTAATTTTAGCTTCTTTGAAGATTACGTGTTGACGGATTTTTGGATCAAATTTTTTGATTTCCATTTTTTCCGGCATAGTACGTTTGTTCTTAGTAGTGGTATAGAAATAACCTGTACCAGCAGAAGAAACTAGGCGAATCTTATCACGCATTGTAATGACTCCTTAGATCTTTTGACCTTGAGCACGAAGGTCAGCAACAACCTTTTCAATGCCCAATTTGTCGATAATACGCATACCTTTAGTGGTTAGACGAAGACGTACAAAACGTTTTTCGCTTTCTAACCAGAAACGGTGGTGGTGCAGGTTCGGCTCGAACCGGCGTTTGGTTTTGTTATTGGCGTGCGAGACGTTGTTGCCAACGACTGGACGCTTGCCGGTAACTTGGCAAACCTTAGACATGGTGAACTCCATTGCTAGACAGCACCGATTGTGTGCCTAGTCATAAAAAGTAAACGGATGAAATCATTCAAGGGGCGTTTTATACCAAAAATACGCTTAAAAGACAAGCGATTTTCAATAAAACACGGCATGACTATGTGCGATAGATCATGCCTTGATCAGTTAGCGAAGAAGTGTCTTCGAAATTAGCTTGTGGATCGGCTTATTGAATGGTGGGAGAATGAATTTCAAGCTATACAGCTTTGGATTCGACATCACTGACCGTTCATGCGACAAACTAAAGAACCCTTCCGGACCATGGTATTTCCCCATACCTGATGCGCCAACGCCACCAAATGGTAAATCGTCTTGTGCAACATGGGTTAAAACCGTGTTTTGTCCAAAATGCCCTGAATGCGTACGCTGTGCGACATAGTCGGCACGCGCCTGATCAAAGTCGAAGTAGTATAAAGCAAGTGGACGCGGACGGCTATTAATAAACTCAATAACATCGTCAATTTGATCATATTCCATGATTGGAAGGATCGGCCCGAAGATTTCATTTTGCATAATTTGCATATCAGGGCTAACACCCGTTAGCAAAGTTGGTGCAATTTTGCGCACCGCAGCCACATCTTCGTGTTTTGAATTAATTTCAATGATTTGAGCACCCGATGCTTGCGCGTCTTCTAAATAGCCTTGCAGGCGGTTGTACTGTTTATCATTAATAATTGAAGTGTAATCTTGGTTATCTGCAAAATGCGGATACATATTTTCTGCACAGGCTTTAAAACGATCAATAAACTCTGCTGTTTTACCTCGAGGTAAAAACATATAGTCAGGTGCAACACAAGTTTGGCCTGCATTCCAAAGTTTACCTACAGCTAAACGTTCAGCAACGTCTTGTAAGTCCATGGATGGGTGAACCAGCACTGGCGACTTACCCCCGAGTTCTAAAATAACAGGGACTAAGTTTTCAGCGGCTGCCGCCATGACGGTTTTTCCGACATTGGTTGAGCCTGTGAAAATCATTTTGTCAAAAGCCAGATGACTAAATGCATCAGAGATTGCGCCACCGCCATTAATCACCGCCACCAACTCTTGTGGGAAGGCTTCTGCTAAGGCTTTTTCTAACACAAAACCAAAGTTTGCCGATGCACTCGAAATTTTGATCATGGCATGGTTACCTGCAGCCAATGCACAAATGAGTGGTCCAATCGAAAGAAGAAGCGGATAATTCCAAGGGGTAATAATACCGACCACGCCCAGTGGTTGATATTGTACCCAAGCTTTTGCAGGCTGATGAATAATGCCAATATGTCGCTTAGACGGTTTCATCCAGCCCGTTAAATTTTTGCTGTAATATTTAATATGTTCAAGGCACGTAAGTAGTTCGCCAATTTTGGTTTCACTGATCGAACGGTTGCCATAGTCTTGATTAATTGCTTCAGCAAATTGATCTTGATACTTAACTAAGATACGCTTAAGACGAGCCAAACGGTCGATGCGTTCTTTTGCTGTAGGCAACGGGTAACGCAAATAAGCATTTTTTTGTTGCGCCAACGTATTTTCAAGATGTTGGGTATCAAGAGAATGAGGTGTCATTGATGTTGTTTTAGTCTGACTATTCATGTCGCACGACCATTTTCAAAGAGCGATTTATTAAATTTTTAGAGTAAATGCTCTAAATAGTCAAGTTACTTTATGTGTTATGAAATTAATGCATTGAATTTATGGTTGTTTTAGGATGTCCCAAACAAAAACGTTGAAAACCAAAGAACGTATTTTACAGCTGAGCTTACAGTTGTTTAATGAACGTGGCGAACGTTCGGTTACGACCAACCATATTGCAGCTGAACTTGGGATGAGCCCAGGTAATTTGTATTATCATTTCCGCAATAAAAGCGAAATTATTAAAGAATTGATGGAGCAATATCAAAAGGAAACGCTAGAAATGCTGGCGTTACCTGAAGATCGTCCTCTCGATGCAAATGATAAAATTCGTTATTTTCAGGTGCTGAGTAGTCAGCTTTGGGCATATCGCTTTTTACATCGTGATGTTTATCATTTGGTTGAAAACAATGATGATTTTCGTAAGATGTATCCACGCTTTGCCAGTCAAGTAATGCAACAAGGGCAAAAAATTTATAAGGCCTTTGTAAATGCAGGCTTAATGGAAATGACTGACTCAGAAATTGAGGCTTTGACCATTAACCTTTGGATTGTACTGACTAACTGGACGAACTTCTTGTATATGTCTGGTCATATTACCGATTCAAACCATTTGGAAGAGAAGTGGGTTTGGCAGGCATTGCGTCAAATGGTGTTCTTGGAAGGGGCATATTTACGTGGTGAAAGCCGTCAGACGTATGAGCATTTATTGGAAACGATGGGTGAGTCAGAGCTTTTTGAAAGTTTAGCAGCCTCGGTGCCTAAAACCCCAGAAGCACCCTAAGAGAACAGCTACCCAATAGGTGAAAATGAACACGCTTTTGTGCAAGCCACAGAAGCGTGTTTTTATTTTGTAGTTATACTTAAATGAGTAGTCGAATGAGCATAAAAACTCAACAATCTTCTCGAACAACTCGAATGTTCGATCCTACCTATTTAGTCTGTCTTTAAAACGCGTTAGAATACTCGGCTTACTTTTATTAATTGATTTTAGCGATACACACCAAAATGAATATGTCGACTGCAAATACTGCGCGCTTGCTCATTACCTGTGAAGATAAGCCAGGTATTGTGCAAGCTGTATCGAGCTTTTTGTATCATCATGGAGCAAATATTACCGCACTTGATCAATACGCAACGGAAGCTCAGGGCGGACGTTATTTCATGCGTGTTGAGTTTGAGCTTGATAATTTACAAAGCCGTAAAGAAAACTTATTACAGACTTTTGATAATAATGTCGCTGCACGTTATGAAATGCACTGGCGCTTGGCGTTAGTTAGTGACGTGAAAAAGGTTGGTATTTTGGTTTCCAAAGTAGACCACGCCTTGCTTGAACTTTTATGGCGCCATGCCCGTGGCGGTTTGCCATGTGAAATTACCAAAGTTGTGTCGAATCACGACACTTTACGTGAAGCTGTAGAAAACTTTGGTATTCCGTTTGAAGTTGTTCCTGTGAATAAAGAAAACAAACGTGAAGCTTATGCGCAAATTGATGAGCTAATGCAAGGCAATGATTTACTTGTTTTAGCACGTTATATGCAAATTCTGGATGAAGAATTTGTACAAAAATGGGAAATGAAAATCATCAATATTCATCACTCATTCTTACCAGCGTTTGTAGGTGCAAATCCATACAAACAAGCGTATGAAAAGGGTGTGAAGTTGATTGGTGCAACAGCGCATTATGTGACTGCTGATTTGGACCAAGGTCCGATCATTGAGCAAGATGTTGAGCGTGTGAGCCATGACTTTACCGTAGAACAGCTACGTGAATTAGGTCAGGATGTTGAGCGTAATGTACTTGCACGCGCTGTGAAATGGCATTTGGAAGACCGTATTATTGTGCATGGCAACAAAACTGTTGTATTCCAATAATGCTTTGAATCTAGTGTTTAAAAAAGGCATACTTTAAGTATGCCTTTTTATTGATGTGTTGCAGTTTATCATTCAAAAAAGCCATAAAAGTAACCAAATTAATAGTTGCAAATGAAAACACTTCTCATTTATCATTGTGCCACTTTAATTGTTCGAACCGATGAGTTTGATTGCAATTTTCATTCTATGTGCAGTCACTTGTTTAAGGTATATTGATTTTAATGACTCCTTCTTCTGCTCCGATGCTGCCAGACCCAAATTCGATGAAAAAGAAAGTCCTCACGGCACTTGTAGCTGTTGTGATTGGGCATGTTGGGGTATTGTGGGCAGTTGGCCAAATGAAAGCGCCAGATTTAAAGCCAATTGAAAAAGAACCATTAAAAGTACGCTTTGTAAAACTTCAGGAAGCACCAAAACCATTGCCTCCTAAGCCAAAACCAGAACCGAAAAAAGAACCACCAAAACCGAAAGAAGTTAAAATAGTAGATAAGCCTTTACCGCCACCACCGAAAAAAATTGAAAAAGTGGAGCAAGTGAAGAAAGCTGAAACGCCGAAACCCGTCGTTAAACCAGTGGAAACACCAAAACCAAGTCCAGTGGTATCTACAGTAGTCTCTGAAACGAAAAAACCTGTACCAACACCTGCACCAGCGCCAGTTGCACCGCCTGCACCTGTAGCTCCTCCGGCACCGCCTGCACCACCAGCACCTAAAAGTGTTTCTTTGGGTGGAGGTGTATCATGGTTACGTGCACCGAAGGTAAGTTTTGAAGGTGGTGAGCTGAAAGACTCATGTTCATTAGTGGTTGCAATATCAGCCAATGAGCAAGGTAAAGTTATTTCTGCTGATGCAAAAAATTCGAGTTGTAGTCCAGCTGTCAACCGTAAAGTTACGGCAGCAGTAAAACGGGCTCAACTCACCAAATATGTTGAAAATGGTGTGGCGTATCCAACACGTGTGGAACAGCCATTCGACTTTCAACTTAAATAACCGGCTAACCCATTAGGAGTTCGAGTATGAACTTTTCAGTTTATTGGCAACATGCAGATGCAGTCAGCAAAACGCTGTACTTTGTGTTGTTGGCAATGTCGATTGCGACATGGACCATTTTTGTTTTACGCATTATGGGCACACGTCAGCTGAAACAAGTAGCTTATGCTCATCTTTCTGATGCTTTAACGGCATTAAAAGCAAAATTTGCGCCGTTAAACTTTGATCAACGTAAAGCAGTTGCTGAACAAGCTTTGCTTCGCCAAATTGCAGTGGAAAAAGCCAATGCAGAAAAAGGCGTTTCTGTACTGGGTACGATTGCATCACTTGCACCATTCGTAGGTTTGTTTGGTACGGTTTGGGGTATTTTCCACGCCTTGGTTGCAGTAGGTAAAAGCGGTCAAGCAGGTCTAGCTCAAGTTGCAACACCCGTGGGTGAAGCCTTAATTATGACCGGTCTAGGTTTAGCAGTCGCAATTCCGGCAGTATTGGCTTATAACATTTGTGTACGCTTTAACCGTACATTAAGCAATGAATTGCAAGATCAAGCACATGGCTTGTTGATTGATACCATGCTACAGCAAGAGTCAGTAAAAAAGACTGAAGTCACTGCGGCACAAGAAGGTTTAGTTGGAGGTCAAGCTTAATGGCTTTTCAATTGGGTGAAGACAACGATGCAGGCATGAATGAGATGAACCTCATTCCGCTCATCGATATTATGCTGGTATTGATGATCATCTTTTTGGTGACAGCGACCGTTGCCAACCCATCAATTCCATTAACCTTGCCACAAACTACTGCTGAAGTAATTGATTTACCACCAGAGAATGTGACCATTAGCATTAATGCAAATGGTGATATTGCATGGAATGGTAATGTGTTGTCGCTAGAAGAGCTTGAAACGCGCTTTAATACGGCAGCGGAAGCTGAACGTAAGCCAACCATCGTACTTAAAGCAGATAAAGAATCACGTTATGATACTGTCGCGCAAGTGATGTCACGTGCGAGTGGAGCCGGGCTCAGTGATATTGCGTTTGCAACAGATAATTAATCTGCATTTGAACATAAAAAAAGCAACCCAATAGGTTGCTTTTTTTATGCCTCAGCGTTGGGTTTTGTTGTTGAACTCCAAGTGAGCGTGCCAGCGACTATTTCATTAAATCTTGAAATTTACTTTGTAGCTTTAATAATTTGGGTGGAATTGCAAAATTGCAGTATCCCTGTGTTGGGTTACGGGCAAAAAAGTTTTGGTGATAGTCTTCGGCTGGATAAAACTCAGGGCTAGGGCTCAGTTCGGTGACGATGTCTAAACCTTCCGCTTTTAAAGCGTCAATCGCTTCCATGGCCTGTGAACGCTGTGCATCATCCATAAAGTAAATGACAGAGCGATATTGAGTGCCAATGTCATTGCCTTGACGGTTTAAGGTTGTTGGATCATGCGTTGCAAAGAACACATCAAGCAATTGTGCAAAGCTAATTTGTGATTCATCAAAATCAATCAGAATCACTTCTGCATGCTGTGTCGTTCCTGTGCAAATATCGTCATAACTTGGGTTAGATGTTAAACCACCCGCATAGCCGCTGGTTACTGCATGAACACCACGTAGTTGCAGAAATACAGCTTCTGTACACCAGAAGCAGCCACCGCCAAATAATGCTTTTTGCATAAGTTAAACCTAATTAATGTGTGAATTGTCTTTTAATATCGGGGCAAATTGCCAAGCTACAATGTTGCTGGTCTAAATCGCATTAAAAAGCCTGCAGAAGCAGGCTGATGGTCATGATTTAGCGGGGTTGCACTGCTAATTCAAATTTTAGAACTGGGTTGCCATAGCGGTCGAGCAGTTGCAGGGTTTTGCCAATGGTTTTGTAATGGGTGACTTTGGCTAATGCATCATTGAAGTCGCGATCAATATTATTGTTGTTCATGCAGGCCATACGTGTGCTTGCCATTTGACTCAATTGTAGCGTGTCACGTTTAACGCTATAGCTGCCCATAATGCGGTTACAGCCATCGGCACCTGATACACGTTTGGTTGCTTCATCAAATTGAATGCTCGGAATATTACGGGCTTGAGGCGAAGTTTGAATTACGATATTACCAATCTGAGTGGCAATCCAAGTGCGGTTTTGCAGGAGTTGTAAATTTTCTGTACTTTCTGCAGTTGTCTTTGGCATGGTTTCGCATCCTGCAAGTAGTGCGACTGAGCTCATGGCTAAGGCAAGACATAACGGTTTTAACATGATTTACCCCATCTGTTTAATATTTAAACTTTAGCTTTAATATAAACAAATATTTAGCTCATTCGCTAGTCCAATTTGTTGCATTTATATATGTGACTGTCCATGGTTTATTCTATTTTGAGTTTTGTGGTGCTGTGTGTGTCACAGAGCTGAGTCCTTGGCGAATCAGCGCAGAATACTGTGCACTACTGAGTGTATGGTGACTTGTTACTCTAGGGTTAACATGTGCACGTCGATACCATGTAGCGATGTCCCATTGATGCGAAAGCGCATTTAAGTCATATAAATAATTGGGCAAATAGCCAGAAGCCAGTAAGCGATAATCGACAGGTAAGTGTTGCTTACTTACCGCCTGCACCATATCAAAGATTAAAGTGGTGCAGTTGCTGGTTAGCGTGTTATACCATTTGGCATGCTTGGCTAAATCGTCAGATTTAGACAAGTATTCTTCAAATAAAGCTTTACGTTCGGCCTCACCCATGTTGATCGGGAAGAAATAGACCTGTTCGCCACGAATATTGCTCCGCGTATAGATAATATCTTTTTCATCAGCGGCAATCAGGCTGACTTCAAATTTACGAAAGAAGCCTCCAATGGCAGAGAAGTCTTCGTTTTTCTCTTTACGGATTTCAATAGAAAAGGTCAGGGGTGCACTGTGGGCAAAGTCAAAGCTGACGAGGGTATGGGCAATTTTAGGTCCCATCCAATAAGAGGTAATAATATTAACGCCAGTAATGTCATTTAGATTGTAGTGGCGTGTTTTCCAGCGTTCCGTATAGCGACCATCGGCATGCCAATCAAAATTACGGACATTGTGTAGCGTGACTTGGTCGCCGTGCTTTTCGTAGCTCAGCATTTTAGCGACTTCTGGATTCCAGTCACGGTCTTGTCGTGCAGGTAGGCTAAAGTACCAAATTAGGGCAAATAAAAAGGCCAAGCCGTAAATGAGTATATCTTTGCGACGACTGAGCAGGTGTGAAAAATAGATGCCTAAGATGCTCAGTGCAAAGGCAATCCAAAACCCGATAATCGCATAGCTCACAATGCTATTAATGGGCTGCTGTACCCAAATGGCCATACACAGCCAAGCTGAACTCAGAACTACAAATAGGCTAAATACCCCATGCGCAAGTTTGCGCATGAAAGATTTTATCGAGCTATTGGTTCGCGAAGGCTGTTGCATAAGATCATGTTATGTTTTCATTATTTAGCTTTATTTTCGATAAGTTGCGAACTCAAAAGCAATCCCAGTTTTGTCGTCGATATGTTGTTCAGAGGCAACTTTATTGAAGTCAGATGGAATTGCTGGATAGTGGGCATCACCTTGTACATCCAGTTCGACATGCGTGAGTTCTAAGCGATCGGCAATGTCTAAGGTTTGTTTAAAGATTTCCCCGCCACCAATAATAAAAATGGTGTTGGGTTTTTCTGATGCTTCTACATCTGTAACGGCGTGTTTTAAGGCATCTTCAATGCTATACGCCACTTTAGTGCCTTCAAATTGCCAGTTTTGGTCACGCGTAATGACCCAGTTAACACGTTTTGGCAGGGTGCGTCCCATTGATTCTAAGGTTTTGCGACCCATAACGACCACGCCACCTTGGGTGATTTCTTTAAAGTGTTTAAGGTCGGCAGAGATATGCCAAGGTAGGTCATTGCCTTTACCAATACAGCGCTGTTGATCCATTGCCACCACATGAACAACTTCTAAATTTTGGAACGCCATTGCGAACTACTCAAACACAATAAAAATTGACCCTATTAAAATGCAAAATCCCGCTTTTCGCAAAGCGGGATTTTGGTTTTTATGCAATTTAGATGCTTTAAACTGCAACTGGCGCTTTAATTCCAGGGTGTGATTCATATCCTACAATTTCAATATCTTCAAATTTGAAATCAAATAGGTCTTTGACATCTGGATTAAGTTGGAGTTGACATAGCGTCATTGGCTCACGGCTCAGCTGTAATTTGGCTTGCTCGAAGTGATTGGTATAAAGGTGAGTATCACCACCAGTCCAAACAAAATCGCCTACGCCAAGCCCACAGACTTGCGCAATCATGTGAGTGAGTAATGCATAGCTGGCAATGTTAAATGGCACGCCCAAAAATACGTCTGCACTGCGTTGGTAAAGTTGGCAAGACAATTTGCCATCTTGTACAAAAAACTGGAACAAAGTATGGCACGGAGGCAATGCAACATTGCCTGCTTCGTTAGGATTCCAACCTGAAACGATCAAACGGCGTGAGTTTGGGTTGGTTTTAATTTCATTTACGAGCCATTTAATTTGGTCAAAACCGTCGTCATTAAACGAACCATCGGCATTTTTAGTGGCACCAAAATTGCGCCATTGGTGACCATAGACTGGCCCTAACTCACCTTCAGGACGTCCAAAACGTGCAGTTTGTTCTGCTGTAGACCATTCATCCCAAATGCTGACTTTGTTGTCTTTTAAATATTGAACATTGGTGTCACCTTTTAGAAACCACAAGAGTTCAATCACAATTGAACGAAAATGCACTTTTTTGGTGGTGAGTAAAGGGAAGCCTTTTGAAAGGTCAAAGCGCATTTGATGACCAAATACAGAACGTGTTCCCGTACCTGTACGGTCGCCTTTGTCGCCACCGTTGTCGAGAATGTGCTGTAACAGGTCGAGGTATTGGCGCATATCGCTCTCATCATCTAAATAAAATTTTGCGGGCTATTTTAGCCTGTTTTTGGCGCAGAGCAAAATGCTACGTACAGCGTGCCATTTTTGCATTTTGTTACGTTTTGAGATGAACTTTATGTCGCTTACTTACAATTTTATAAAGAAGATTTAAGTTTGGGTTTTTACTATCGTCTGCAAGAAAAATAGTCTGGTTTTTTGCACAGGACTGCAAATTTGAAGTGAGTCATTGAGGACAGCGGATGTTAGTTGATAGCCAATACCTTGAAATACATAATAGTTATGCTCAGGCACAGCCACACGAGATTGTACAAACTACAAATCAATATCCTCAGCGCACCAGTGTTGATCCAAAAGTTGATCCAAATTTAACAGCGCAATTTTTGCAAAAGCGTGATGCAGTTAACACTTTTAATATGGACAACACAACTGGAATTCAAATTGACCGATTTATTCAGAAGCTAGACAGTATTAAATCTCATGTGAGTTCGCAGCGTTGTGCGCGTAGTATTCGGATTGCTTTAGAAAGTGCAGGTGCTGTTATTGGCAGTCATCCTATTGCGGCTTCAGATTGGGGGGATACTTTAATGAAGCTGGGCTATAAACATATTCAGCCTGAGTTTGATCGTCCACAAGAGGGTGATATTTATATTATTCATCGGACTTCAAAGCATTTATATGGCCATATTGCTGGCTTTACAGGTTCGGAGTGGGTCTCGGATTTTAAGCAAAAAAGCTATGATGTGTATAAAGATGATGGCGTGCAATATGAATATTATCGTTTGGCACTTTAGAGTGAATATTTAGAATTAATTTGTTTAATAATTATACAAATAATGGATATTAAAGTACTTTTCTTAAATTTTCTTACATTTTCGGCATGATATTTTAAGTTTAGGGGCGTAGTATCGGCCGCTGTTTAGGGTAGTAAATTCAATCAAGATGGATTGAAAAAGAGGTTGTTGTTTCACATGGCTTATGATCAAGGCGTTGACGTACAAAGTGTAAATGGTCCAGTCAAGGCAGAAATCGTGATCCGATCCCAGCAAGCACCAAAGCGTTCATATCGTAGTAATAGTCGTGTGAGTGCGCAAGAAGATACACCACGTAAGCTTTTTGGTGCGGACAATGGTCAGCGTATTGATATTGATAAATTTGCGCAAAAGCTTCGCGGTGTAACTGCACAAACCAGCTCGCAAAAATGTGCCAAGAGTGTTCGTATTGCTTTGGAGTCTGCGGGCGCGAAATTTAATAATCATCCTGTAGCAGCAGCAGATTGGGGCAATACCTTACAAAAAATTGGTTATGAACGAATTAATCAGTCTTTTGACCGTCCTAAAAAAGGCGATATTTATATTATTAACCGTACGCAAAAGCATGTGTATGGCCATATTGCGGCATATACAGGTTCAAATTGGGTGTCGGACTTTCAGCAAAGTGGCTATGCGGTGTATAAAGACCCCAATGTACGTTATGAATACTACCGTTTAAATAAATAACGTCTGCCGTTCAGCAAAATTGAGCAAACATCTAATTTAACCGCGTCACGCTACTCAAAGCGTTTGGCGCGGTTTTCATAAATAGACACCAAAAACAAAGCAAGTGCGCTAAAGCAAATGCACTGTAAGGCCAAAATGGCACGGTGTGCTGTTGGAAGCTGACTGATAAGGATCAGTAGGGCGATGACAGGAGCAATCATTCTAAAATAATGAAATGCTTGGTTTGGAGCTTTCTCTTGTTGTTGAGCATAGCTTCGCATGAGGTGAATGGCGATCCCAATGGCCAAACTTAACCCTGCAAATAGGGGTGTCAATTGTTGAATTTGAGAAGCCCAATACACCACGGCACAGACAGCGATACACAGCACCAGTTTTATTTCACGCGTACAGCGTTTTGAATACCAAAATTCGAGCATTAGGGCTGTGCTTCTGGAGGTTGATTTTGATTCAATAAGGACAATGGTGAAAATAGGCAAATCGCCAAGGCCATAAAGCCAATCCCTTGTGCGCCTGGAATTAAAATTTCGCCATCTTTCATGTTCATAAAAATGAGCGCCAAAAGTAATGCAATTGGAATCCACGTCAGTACACGGTAAAACAGTCCTGTTGGATTTTTACTGGCAAAGTGAATTTTACAATAGCGGCAAATCAGAAAAATAACACCTGTGCCTAAGAACATTAAAATGGCATCAAGTTTGAGGGGTTCTATCCAATACAGCACAGCAGTTGCTATGGCAATGAGGGCAAAGATCAGGAATTTTTTGACCACCGAAATTTGTGGATTAAACCAAAACTCAAGCATATTGGACTGTATCGATTGATAGAAAGGCTAAGACTTTAGCACAGAATGCGGTCAAAAATGCAGTACAAAAAAGCGGAGCTCAAGCTCCGCTAAAATGCTAAATCATGATGTTATTTATTTTTGAGCGGGCCCCAATCATAGATTTTTTTCTGGTACGCATACCATAGCATCCATAGGCCAATGAGGATCATTGGAACTGTAAGGAATTGACCTTTACTCATCCACCCAATAAAGAGTTGTCCATTGTCTGGTTCACGGAAGAACTCGACTACGAAGCGTGCAATACCATAGCCGATGAGGAACAGTGCAGAAACGGCAAAACGTGGACGAGGTTTAGAACTGAACCACCACAGCACGATAAATAAAATTAAGCCTTCACACAGTGCTTGATAAAGCTGAGATGGATGACGTACTAACTGTAATGGATCGGTTGGGAAGATCATGCCCAAAGCAAAATTTGGATCGTGTACAGGACGGCCATACAGTTCGCCGCCAATAAAATTACCAATACGACCAAACATCAGACCAGTCGGCACACAGGGTGCAATAAAGTCTAAAGTTTGGAACCAGGTCATTTTGTACTTTTTGCACCAAAGGAGCATGGCCACCATCACCCCAAGGAAGCCACCGTGGAAGCTCATGCCTCCAGTCCAGACTTGGAATAGCCACAGTGGATTTGCCAGAAACTGATCAAAACCATAAAAGAAGACATAGCCTACACGGCCACCGATCACAACCCCCAAGGCGCCGTAAAAAATCAGATCGGATACCATGTCTGAAGTCCAACCATCACGTTGTTTGGCGCGGTGCGTTGCGAGACCCCAAGCAAATAAAAAGGCCAATAAATACATCAGTCCATACCAATGGACTTGTAATGGACCCAGCGACACGGCAACTGGGTCGATATTTGGGTAGGTCAGCATTGCTGCTCCTTAGCATTTTGTTTTGCACAGATTTTAACGGAATCTATAGAAATATGTTGTATATTCAATGTGTAAAGATAATGAACTTTGACTATGTGTATTGTGGCCTTTGCTTGGCAAGTGTTGGATGATTTGCCACTGTGTTTAATTTCCAATCGTGACGAATTTTACCATCGTCCTACAGCGCCTTTGCATGTATGGGCACAAAGTCACATTGTGGCAGGACAAGATTTACAGTCGGGTGGAACATGGATGGGCGTGACGGCTACAGGGCGCTGGGCCATTATTACCAACTTTAGAGATGGCACAGACAAAACTGAATATGCCACGTCGCGCGGTCATCTTATACAAACATTTTTAGCCTCAAATGAAACGCCGATTCGCTTTGCACAGACCTTGGAAAAGCATCAATGTGAGTATGCAGGCTTTAATTTATTTTTGGGTGATACCCAGCAAGCCGTCTATATGAGCAATCGAGGTGAGGCGCCACAAATCTTAGCAAAAGGGGTATATGTAGTGTCGAATGGACTTATGTCGGAAGATTGGGTCAAGACTCGACATTTACGTAAACGCTTTACGCAAGAGCTCTTGCCAATGTTGCAGCAGCCTCAAATCCCCACTGCGGACATCGAACACGCCGTTTGGGATATTTTAGAAGATGAGCGCAAAGTGGTGCTTGAGCAACTCCCAAATACAGGTATTCAACCAGAAATGGAAGCGTTGTTATCGTCCACTTTTATTCAAAGCCCTGTGTATGGGACACGTTGCTCCAATTATTTAAGTCTGCATCATCAACAGTGGCAATGGTTGGAAAAAAATCAGCAAGGTGAACAGCAAGGTCAAATCAATAAGTTGCAAGTGCCACTTTGTTCAGCTTAAGCCACCCTATAAATATGATCTAAATCAGCCCAATAAAAATGCCAGCAATGTGCTGGCATTTTTATTATCGCATGATCTTATTTTGTTGCTGTGGGTTTAGTAGTAGAAGGTAATACATCTGCAGTGATATAGCCTACCGATGCACTGAACTTCTGGTTGTAGCTTTTATCAATGGCTACATTCAATTCATTTTGCATGCTTAAGCTTAAACCTGTACGTACACCCGAAGCATCAACTTTGTAGAAGCGGTTCCATTCATCACCCGGATGTTGGAAGTTGCTCATAATATAAGTCCAACCGTTGATCGAATCTACTGCATGTAAGCCAGTTGATTCTGCACCTGCAGGCGTTGATAGGATACGATCAAGCTTTTGTGATTCTACATTGTACGCCCAAAGATAGTTGTTGATGTGGTTGCCACTATCTTCACCAATAAACAGGGTACGGAGTTGCTCAGAGAATTTAAGATTGTCTGGGCTGGCAATTTTGTCAGGATGTGCAGTGTTGCCCATGCTATCTAGCGCGATGTCTTCACCTGCCAATAGTAGCTTAGATTGGTAAGGTACCCATTCACTGTTAATTGGCATGCCAGTGGTCGTCGACTGACCGCCACTCAGATCGTGTGCTAAAATACCGCCTGCTTGAATTTTTGTGAATTTTACATTGTGGGCAGCGCTATAGCTTGCTGTACCTTCAACCATCGAATCCACAATATTGGCCAACGCAGAATACGCCACTTTGTCTTTAATGTTCACTGTGGTGCCTTCCATTTTGGTAAAGGCCATACTTGCACCTTTAAGTGCAGCATAACGATGCGTTTCTAAAAAGGCTGCTGCTTTTTCCATGCCCGGTTTTACTTTTACCCAAAGTTTTTTCTTGGCTAAAATAATCGAGGTAAAGCCACTCAGATCCGCAGGTTTGTTGGTGTCGGTATCAAGATAGCTTTCCATAATGTCGCTTGGTTGAATGTTTTGTACATTCACCATATCTTCAATTTCTTTACTGCTTGCTTTACCCAGTTCAATCCATTTGATTTGACCTGTTGTGGTATTGCTGAGCAAGCTGGTAAATTTTGCGACGTATAAAGTGCCTGAATTTAGGTCCTTTTCTTTATCAGCCACAAACATGAACAAACCGCCGTTGGTGTAGTCGTCGCCCATAATCACGGTTTTATTGTCAGGCATAACATGGACAAGCTCATGTGAAATACGGCCCATACAATAGTGTTTGATAATTTTGCCACTGCCGTCTGGGTTAACAATTACTTCTGGTAGATGACCATAGTTATAAGGCTTGGCAGCATTCGCATCGCCAAAGAAGTTTTTGCCTAAACCAGTCGGGCTTGGGCCACCAATACCTTGGTTAAAGGCATCGGGTTCATATTCTTCGCTTGATAAATGCGTATTCCAAGGTGAAAGGCTGGCACCACAGGTAATCCATAAACCATGAACAGGTGCTGTGTCTACGTTGAAGTATTTCTTCAGCTCGAGATGCCCAGTTTTTTGGTCTTGGTCTAGGGTTAAAATCGCAATCGGTGAAGGTAAATTGCCGTATTCACTTGTTCCAGCTTGGTTCATGGTGGCATATTCAAATTGCACCACATGAAATACAGGATTGGTCACGCCATCGACTTTGGCATTGTCTAATTTTAACAGTGATGAACCATCTGGGCAGTCAGAGAAAAATTGACGTGCTGCTTGTGTAGAGGATGAAGTATCCATAATCGGTTGGCCTTGGGCATTAAAATAGCCACCAGCGACAATTTCGCCACCGCCCCATTTAGGTACTTTTGAACCCGTTTCAAAGAAGCTCTTATAACCCAGTTGATATTCTGTACTGGTTGTATCATCCCAAGTAATTTTAAGTTTTGAGCTGACCGCTGTTTTGGCCATTTCAGCCACAGTGATAGGTGCTGCCATGGCTGTAAATGTCGCATTTTTAAAATTCACAGGTTTAACAGGTGGTGTAACTACTGTGCTGTCATCACTGCTATTACAACCTGATAAGGCTGCTGCTGTGCTCATTGCGCCTAAAGGCAAAAAAGGAATCCCTGCAAACCATTTTAATAAATCACGGCGGCTTGGCTGTTGAGTATTGGCTGTCATAGTACGTCCGTAAGCGATGTTTTTTTAAATAAAAGTCGGTCTATAAATCGCTTATGATTGTAGGAAGAGGAAATGACAGTTTTTTGACCGAATGAAGACAGTTTAAAGATAAAACGAAAAGATAAAAAATGCGCCCTTTCTACAAAGGGCGCATTCAGCCAAGGTCAATTGAATATTGAAGTGTGTATGCACACGGACTATGTGTCTGTGCTTTGCGGTTTTTCGAGAAATTTACCCAGTAACAGTCCTAGCTCAAAAAGCATCCACATCGGCACGGCCAGCATCACCATGGAGAGTGCATCGGGTGGTGTGGCAAACATCGCCACAAAGAAACATCCCACCACAATAAAGCGTCGTTTTTCCACTAAACTTTGGGTGCTGACCACGCCAATTAAAATCAAGACCAAAGTAATAATGGGAATTTCAAAGGTGAGCCCAAACACTAAAAATAGCTTTAAACAGAAGCTTAAATAGCTATTAATGTCGGTCATGGGCGCGACGGATTCGGGTGAAACACTAATAAAAAAATGCAAAATTGCGGGTAGGGTAATGAAGTAGGCAAACGCAATACCCACATAAAATAAAGCAATACTGCCAATTAATAAGGGCATAGCCAAATGTCGTTCTTTTTCATATAAGGCTGGGCGTACAAAAGCCCATAGTTGATAAATAATAAAGGGCATGGCCAGCATGAGTGCCACAAATAAATTTAACTTAAATGGTGCCATAAATGTTGCGGTCACATCGGTTGCAATCATGGTGGATGATGCAGGAAGTTGTTGGCGCAAAGGCTCAGACATCAGTTGATAAGTGAAATTACGAAAGGGCAATAAACAAAAAAATAGCAATAAAGTAACGGCCACTATTTTAAAGAGATATTTACGCAGAATAATTAAATGCTGCATGACTGGCATTTGATCCAGCTGTTCGTGTTCAGTTTTCACTAAGGGCGCGGGCAGTTCATTCATACAGCAATCTTCAATTCAATGGCAGAGGTTTGAGTCTCGAGCATGTGCACCAAAGCCTTAAAATGCTGTTGTAGATGCAGGCGTGCATAAGGACTCGGAATTTGTGTGTTGAGTGGATAATAAGGCGTAGATGGTATGGGTGAGTTGATCTGTTGAGCTGATGCTACGGTTCCAGTCTGACGCAATGCATCAATTTGTTGTTGCATGCGTTTTTCGAGTTCAGTCATGCGTTCGATTTCTTTTTGCACTTCGGCGCGAAACTCAGACAGTTTTAATTCTTGATCAATCTCATTTTGCACACTGCTAATAAAGCGCTTTATTTTGCCATACCATTTGGCGGCAAAACGCGCGCCTTCTGGGAGCTTTTCTGGGCCTAAAACCAAAAGCGCAATAATGGCAAAGCACAGCAGCTCAGTAAATCCAATATTGAGCATGATGTGTTTCTCTTAGCTTTTTACAGAACTTTCAGGGGTTTTGACTTGGGCATCGATGGTACGTGGTTCTTGTAGTTTAGCTTGCTCAGCTTCATCATCGCGTACGGATTTTTTGAAGTCTTTGACTGCGCCACCGACGTCTTTCCCTAGGTTTTTAAGCTTAGATGTACCAAATAATAAAATCACCACGATTGCAAATATCAGTACATGCCAAATTGATAATCCAGCCATTTTGTCTTCCTCGTTTAATTTTTAAACATTGCAACAGTTCTGCATGACAAGGATGTGACAGTTGGGTTTCAGTTCAAAGAAACAGCTTAACTGCCATTGAGCAACATGGGGTTGGTAAGGGGAGGACCAAGAGGATTTGTGCTAGCATAGCGACTCTTGATATCTTTTAGATGACTTAATCTATGGTGCTTATACTGCCACTACTCTCATTTTTAGTGGGATATTGGGGCGTAAGCCGACTGCAAAGTATTCGCGCATTGTTGGCGGCATCGCTGGCCAAATTACTCATTCCAGCGCTCATTGTGTACAACATGGTGTTTTATAAGCTGGGCAGTTTGTGGCTGATTGGCTTAAGCTTTGTCAGTTCAGTATTGTTCTTTGCTATTTTTTATGCCGTTCAACAAGATAAATTGCGTGCGCTGTGTTTTAGTTATTTAAATGGCGCATGGTTAGGCTTTCCTTTTGCTTTAGCTGTATTTGGACCAAATGCCAGCAGTACCATCGTTGCACTTTATATCGGTGGCTCACTGTTTGGTAATATTTGCGCCGTCATGGCGGTGAGTACAGGCAAACAAGACCTTCGATTTATATGCAAAAATGTGCTTCTTTCACCTCCAGTGATCGCGTTAAGTATTGCTGCAATATTGTCAGTGTGGGATTTGAGTGCATACGAGCAACACCCGATTGTGCAGTGGGCATATCAACTCAACAAAATATTGGTGACCTTTGCAGGCATGTGTGTACTGGGCATGTGGCTGAGTAAAGTTCGCATTGGTTGGCATGATTTACAGCAGAGCCTGATGGTCATACTGGCACGTATGGTGTTGGCTGTACTGATTTGTATCGGGGCCTATGTTCTTTTGCCGATTCCACATCAGCTGTTTATTTATGCTGTTATTTTTATGTTTTTCTGCTTGCCTCCCGCAGCCAATATTGTGGCTTTAGAAACGCATTATCAGGGGACGGGGCATTCCGCAAAATATATTGCATCGGGCACGATCGTCAGCGCCGTAGTGATTTCAATCTACGGCTTTTTACTGCATTGCTTTATGCAATTTTAATGGCTTAGCGCAAGTAAAAATGACTGCTGCGATCGTCACTCAGTGCATTCAATCAAAGTTGAGTTCTTTGCGGAGCTTCCAATCACGGAATAGGGCATAACACATGGCGATACCAATAATGCCTGGAAAGCCAATTCTGCCTTGCAATAGATTGACCAGAAGTATGAGGATCATGACAATTACCAAAACCCGATAGGTGGTGCGAAAGCCAGAGCTTAAAGGATAAGTCAGATTCTCATTGCATGCGGGGCAACTGATTTTTTGGAAACCTAAAAATGATCTAGAGGGTGTTTCATTAAATGGATGCTGACAATACGGGCAAGTACCATGGATCGGATGCAGGGCCATATAGTTCTCTTTTTATGATTGATTATTATTGAAGTAGTTAAATTAAAAAGGTTAGGAGATAACCTTTAACGATAGACTATCTCCTAGTGTATTTATTTCAAGCTGTTTTTAAACAGTTTCATCGCTTGACCGCGGTGACTGATTTTATTTTTTTCTTCTTTACTCAGCTCAGCACTCGCAACATTTAATTCAGGTAGCCAAAATAAAGGGTCATAGCCAAAGCCATTTTCGCCTTGGGCTTGTTCTAAAATCTCACCTGTCCAAATGCCTTGGAAAATTTGCGGCAATGGATCTTCTGCATGTTGTACCAAAGCCAATACACAAACAAACATGCCTTCAATGGTTTCACCATTTTTACGCAATGGTTTTAAATCAGCCAAAAGTTTTGCATTGTTGGCTGCATCATTACCATGCTCACCTGCATAACGTGCCGAGTAAATACCCGGTGCACCACCAAGTACAGGTACGCAAATTCCCGAGTCATCTGCAATCGCAGGCTTACCTGAAATACGCGATGCATGACGGGCTTTAATAATGGCATTTTCCACAAAACTTAAACCATCTTCAATTGCATCTTCAATATTCAGTTTGCCTTGGGCAACCACTTCGACCGGGAGATTAAGCTCTGCAAACATTTTTTCAAATTCTGCAATTTTACCTTTGTTATTGCTTGCAAGAACCAGTGTGCCTTGAGATAGCCAATCGGTAGCAGACATTGTATTGTGCTCATATTGAAAAAAAATAATCGCTTATTTTAGCGTATTTACGATGTTTTCAGGTATTGAATCTGCATGATGAGTTAGAGGTGTGCATTCAGACAGTCAGTCCGCAGAGCAGGTGAAAGAAAAGAGCAATAACAATGAATACAGAAAAAAATTTAAAAAATATTCGTGGCGCTGTGCAGGAGGATGCAACACAAATTGCAATGCTCATCGCACCTTATATTCCGCAGTTTGCACTTGATGAACAAGGCGCACAAAAACTTGAAAAGCCTGCGATTGAGGCACTACTTCAAGATGGTGCTGTACATTATTATGTTTATGAGCAAGCTCAGCACATTTGCGCTGTAATTGCGTTTAAAACCTCAGGCCATTTGATCCACTTTTTTACAGCTCAGTCTTTTCTTCGGCAGGGCATAGGTCGGCAACTGTGGCAGTACGCAGAAGCTTCTATGTTGGCACTCGGCAATCAACATATCAGTGTCAATTCTAGCTGTGGCGCACAGGCCGTGTATGAAGCATTTGGCTTTTATGCAGTCTCATCGGTCATTGAAGCTAGTGGCTTACGGTTTATTCAAATGCGTAAAGATCTCTCTTAATACATCGAATAGATTCTAGATATCTCCAACATAAAAAAAGCGCCCGAAGGCGCTTTTTGTAGTTCAAGAGCGTGATTACTGCGCTTGAATCCATTTGTCTGCACGGTCACGTGCTTGACGAATTTGTTCTGGTGAAAGGTTGGCTGCCAAAGCAGTTTTTTTACCTTCAGACAATGAAATGACTTTATTGTCCAGCATGCCATCACGTGTAGAAAGCTCATACCACTGGTAGGCACCAATGTAGTTTTTCTTTTGCTCTTCCATAACGGCTAAATTAAAGCTGGCGCGGTTATCACCACGGCTGGCTGCTTTTTCAAAGTATTGGCGTGCAAGAACTTCATCTTTTTTGGTGCCAATACCATCAGCAAGCATACGGCCTACATTCAGCTGTGCTGCTGAAATCCCTTGATCTGCTGCAGCCTTATACCAAGCAAAGGCTTGGCGCTCATCTTTTGCAACGTCTTTGCCATTTTGGTATTTCGTTGCTAAGTAAAATTGTGCACCGGCTTGGCCTGCTTTAGCCGCTTTACTTAAGCTATGAATATCCATAACAGAATACTGCGCAGCTTGCATCGCAACAGAAGGGGCTGGAGCAACATAGTCTGCATGGGCTTGAAAACTAAAAAGTCCAACCAGTAGCGTCGTGCTTAGTAATAATTTTTTCATAGAGCGCTCACTCGATATATTGCGACTTCACCAAACAGATTAGGGAGGTGTTTACTGAGTAAACTGTCTTGTTGATCCCCATTTACGGCAAGTCGGTTAATAATCCGAATATTATTTTCTGCACACAGTGCTTCAAAATCTCGGAAAGTACATAAATGAATATTAGGCGTGTTATACCACATATATGGTAAAGCCTCTGAAACAGGCATCTTTCCTTTTAAGGCAAGGAATGAACGTGTCTTCCAATGCGCAAAGTTAGGAAATGTAATAATGGCTTGTTTCCCCACACGCACCATGTCACGTAATAAAACATCTGGTGCATCTACAGCCTGCAAAGCCTGTGCCATAACCACATAGTCAAATGATTGGTCGGCAAAGCGACTTAAACCTAAATTTAAGTCCTGCTGGATGATATTTAACCCGCGACTGATGGCAATTGCAATCTTTTCTTGATCAATTTCGAGGCCGTATGCACGAATATTGTGTTTTTTACTCATGTGAGCGAGCAGTTCGCCATCGCCACAACCCAAATCAAGCACACGAGAACCTGGATTAATCCACTTTTCTGCCAATTGTTGATCGATACGCATTACACGGCCTCCACAGTGGTTGCTTTGAGGTGCTGTTCACCACCTAAGAAGGCACGTAAAGATTTTACGTACAATGGAATTGGGAACAAGAAAGAGTCGTGACCCTGTTCTGCATCAATGTCTAAGTAACTGACATGCTTATTATTTGTGATTAAAGCATCCACAATTTCTTGTGAACGTGAAGGTGAGAAACGCCAGTCAGTGGTAAATGAAACCACCAAGAATTTACACTTCGGATTGGCCATGGCTTTCACTAAAGACTGTTCGTATTCACGTGAAGGATCAAAGTAATCCAAAGCCTTGGTCATAATTAAATAAGTATTGGCATCAAAGTTACGGCTAAATTGCTCACCTTGATAACGTAAATAGCTTTCCACTTGGAATTCGACATCAAAACCATACATAAATTTGCCAGACTTTAAGTCGCGGCCAAATTTTTGCTTCATGGCTTCTTCTGAAAGATAGGTAATATGACCCACCATACGCGCCAAAATCAGGCCACGTTTTGGATAGCTGTCGTTTTCTAAATAGCGACCATTATGAAAATCTGGATCGGATAAAATAGACTGACGTGCCACTTCGTTAAAGGCAATGTTTTGTGCAGACAATTTTGGTGCGCTGGCAATAATCACACATTTGCGTAAACGGTCTGGGAAATCGACAGACCATTGTAGTGCTTGCATACCACCCAAAGATCCACCCACAACAGCATCCCAAGTATCGATGCCTAAACGGTCAGAGAGCATAGCTTGGGTTTTGACCCAGTCACGGACTGTGACCAATGGAAAGTCTGGTCCGTATGGACGATTGTCATTTTCAGGATTGGGTGAAGTTGGGCCTGTTGAGCCATTACAACCACCAATATTATTTAAAGAAACGACAAAAAATTTAGACGTATCAATTGCCTTGCCCGGGCCAATACATGAATCCCACCATCCGGCTTTTTTATCATCTGCATGATGATAACCTGCTGCATGATGATGCCCTGACAGTGCATGACAAATCAAAATCGCATTGGATTTATCTGCGTTCAGCTCGCCATAGGTTTCAACCATGATTTCAAAACGAGGAAGAATTCGACCGCATTCGAGCTCTAGAGGCTCTTCAAATGAGAACTTTTGTGGGGTAACTAAACCCACTGAGTCAGCTGGAAAGGACACTGGAAATGTTCGCCTTAAACCTTGAGGATCAATAACTAAAAGGATACCACTTGGGGGTATCCTTTTAAAATTGTTTTATGTGATAAAGAGCTATAGGCTACATTTTGATGTGAAATCCTTATGTAGCCTATCCGTGATTGGACTTAAGCAGTCGCTGCAATCACCTGATCTAAGCTCAATACGCCTTGATCAATTAAGCGGTTGGTGCTGGCAATAATTGCTTCGATTGATGCAGTTACGATGTTGTCGTGTACACCTGCACCAAAGGCAGCTTTACCCGAACCTTTCACTTGAAGCTCAATTAATGCCAATGCTTTTGCATGTGCGCCAGAGCTAATACTGCGTTCTTCATAGTTCAAGACATCAATTGGTAACTGCAATGCATTCAAGATTGCAGAAATAGGGCCGTTGCCTTCACCGCGCAATTGTTGTGTTTCACCATTTACTTCAATATCTAGCTCAATCACTTGCTTACCGTTGTTGTCATGTAAGCGGTAGTTTTGCGCCACATAATGTGCATCTGCTGGTGCGACATAAGTATCTTTAAACAATGACCAAATCGCTTGTGCTGAAATCTCAGTACCATCTTCATCGGTTTTTTGTTGTACTACTTGCGAGAATTCAATTTGTAAACGACGTGGCAACACCACGTTGTAGTTAGACTCTAATAAGTAAGCGATACCGCCTTTGCCAGACTGTGAGTTCACACGGATGACTGCATCATAGTCACGACCCAAGTCTTTTGGATCGATAGGTAAGTATGGCATGTCCCAAATTTCTTCGTTCTTTTGGAACTCGAAACCTTTTTTGATTGCATCTTGGTGTGAGCCAGAGAATGCAGTAAATACCAAGTCGCCTGCATACGGATGGCGTGGGTGTACAGGCAAGCCTGTGCATTCTTCAACGGTTGCAATCACTTCATTGATATTTGAGAAATCTAAGTTTGGTGCAACGCCTTGGGTGTACATGTTCAATGCAATTGCCGCCACATCGACGTTACCTGTACGTTCGCCATTACCAAATACACAGCCTTCTACACGGTCTGCACCCGCCATAATGGCAAGTTCAGAGGCCGCAATACCACAGCCACGGTCGTTATGGCAGTGTACAGAAATGATCACACCGTCACGGCGCTGAATATTGCGGTGCATCCATTCCACTTGGTCTGCATAGACATTTGGACCTGAAACTTCGACGGTTGCAGGCAAGTTCAAAATAACTTTATTGTCTGGAGATGCTTCCCAAATTTCAGTCACAGCATCGCAGACATCTTTCGCAACTTCTAATTCAGTTGCAGTAAAACACTCTGGGCTGTATTGGAATACAAATTCAGTTTCAGGTTGTTTTGCTGCGTATTCTTTAACTTTGGTTGCTGCATTAATCGCTAATTGTTTTGCACCTTCAACATCTACATTTAAGACTTTATTACGGAAAGTCGGAGAGTTTGAGTTGTAGATATGCACAATTGCACGTTTTGCACCTTGTAAAGATTCGAAAGTACGTTGGATTAAATGATCACGTGCTTGAACCAAAACTTCGATATAAACATCATCAGGAATATGGTTTTCTTCAATCAATTTACGCGTGAAATCGAAATCGATTTGAGATGCAGATGGGAAGCCAATTTCAATATGTTTGAAACCAATTTTCACCAACATTTGGAACATTTTAAATTTTTGTTCCATGTTCATTGGTTCAAAAATCGCTTGGTTACCGTCACGCAGGTCGGTGCTCATCCAAATTGGCGCTTTCGTAATTTCGTTATTCGGCCATTGACGGTCTGGTAAGTCTACACGTTGATACATGCGACGATATTTTTTACTTGGATCAGCCAACATCATGAGGTAACTCCTTGTCGTAGCCACTATATGTTAGGGCGTAGATAACATTAGGTACTACTAATATAGATTGTGTCTATGGTATCAATTTACAAGTATGAAGTCGGAAGATTTAGCCAAAAGTATCAAAATTTCATGTGAAGTTACGTTGACTTAGATTTACCGCAGATCATGCAAATTTATAAATAAATATTAATCCACTTATTCCGAAAATATTTTCCTATTTTTGCAATGAGCAGGGATTTATAGAGAAAAATTCTCTATAAAATGGCTATTTTTGAAAAATATAATCTTGGTTAATCTCATCTATGCGGGCTGTTCCCATTAAAGCCATGGTAATTTCAAATTCTTCTTTCAGAATTTTCAGCACATGTGCCACACCTAATGCGCCTGCAGTGGCTAAGCCATAAATCACAGGACGACCGACCAACACCGCTGAGGCGCCAAGGGCAATCGCTTTAAAGACGTCAGAACCACGGCGAATTCCACCATCATAAAGCAACGGAAAATCAGCTGGCACCACCTGTTTAATGAGTTTGAGCGCGGTGAGTGGTGTAATACTGGTATCTAAAACACGGCCACCATGATTCGACACAATTAATCCTTGTACACCATGTTGTATTGCAAGTTGGGCATCCATTGGATTGAGTACACCCTTTAACACAACGGGGAGGTGGGTCTGTTGAACCAACCAAGCAATGTCTTGCCAAGTCGGCGCAATTTTCATGAGCCCTTGAAATACAGGGTGATCACCTTCTTGTAATTCTGGCAGTGGAATATGTGCAGGGGTATGCGGGTGTTGCATACCTTCAGGTAAATGGAAAAATACCCGACGTTCGCGGTCACGGATGCCTGTATGGGGGGAGTCCACTGTTACTACAATGGCACTGTAGTTGTGCGCTTCGGCCATTTTGACTAAATCTAAGGATTTGTTGCGTTCACCTTGCCAGTACAGTTGAAACCATTTGCGCGGATTGTCTGCATTCAGTTCACGCATGTCGGTATTAGTAAAGGTGCTCAATACCATATTGCTTCCCAAAACTTCTGCAGCCAGTGCGGTGGCAGCTTCCGCTTCGGGATGAAATTGCTGTTGGTGCCCAATCGGCGCGACAAAGATGGGATGCGGATAACGTTGCCCGAAGATTTCACATTCGGTATGGCCGTGGGTGAGGTCTTGTAGTAGGCGAGGCATCAGTTGAATGTGGTCAAACGCTGAAAGATTCGAGCGCACACTGACTTCATCCATGGCACCGCCTTGGAGATATTGCCAAACCATGTCGGATAAATGCAGTTGTGCTTGGCGCTCATAGTCTGCAACAGTCTGTAAGTAGGGAGGAATTTGGGTCAGTGGTGGCAAAATTGATGCTTGGCTCATAGTTCGGCCCATTGACGAATCAGGTTGTGATAATGGCTGGTTAATTGTACGGTTTCTTCGCAGTCGCCCAGCTTTTGACGCAATTGAATAATGGTCATGTCTAAATTAAACAACATGGCCCGTTGCCAGTCATCCTTCACCATACTTTGCAGCCATGTAAAAGCAGCAATACGCGCACCTTGAGTGACTGGCTCGACACGGTGTAGGCTGGTTGCTGGATACACAATAGCATCGCCAGCATCGAGTTTGACTTCATGTGCGCCGTATGTGTCTTCAATGATCAATTCACCGCCCTCATATTCATCGGGTTCAGAGAGAAAGACGGTCATAGAAACATCGGTACGCACAGATTTATTTTTTTCGGCATAAAAATGCACAGCATTGTCGACATGGTTGCCATAATGCCCCGAATTTTCATAGCGATTGAACATTGGTGGCAGAATGTCTTTGGGCAGTGCAAATGATTGCACCAGTAGGCTGCTTTGAATATGCTGTTGAACAAAGGTACTCAGTTCTTGATACAGCTCGCTACTGGTATTGATTTGTAAGTTGTCTTTGATGAGTTGTGCTTGTCCGCCCGCTGTTTTTTTGCCAGATACCCATTGGTTGTCTTCTGCCATAGCTTGGCGAATAGATTGGACTTGCGCTTTAGAAAGCACATTGGGAACATGAAGCAACATGGCAAGCACCTAGCAGTTAAATTTTTCGGTTAAGGATAAGCATAAATAAAAAAAGCCCCAATACAAGATTAAGGCTTTTAATTTTATGGAAAATTAGAATTTAAAATTAAATGTAAGACGATAATTACGTTCAGCACCTGCCGTATAACGTAGGCCACCACGGTTGATACTTGCAATATAATCTTCATCAAGTAAGTTGTTAATATTTAACTGAACACCAATATTAGGCGTTGCTTGATAGCTGACCATTGAATCCAGAACCCAATAATCTGGAATTACAGCAGGGCCAACGGTATTACCATCTTTACTTTTTTTCATTTCGCCATTGTAACGTGCACCACTACCAATGCTCCATTTATCCATTGTATAGGTGGTCCACAGCGTGAAAGCATCTGACGGGGTAAATGGAATGTTATTGGAACCATCGGCAGAAGTCAGGCTGCCAGAGCTGACATGTGTAACATTATCAATTTCAGTTTTTTGATGGGTGTAGCCTGCAATGATCTTCCAATAATCATTGATGTTACCAATCGCACCTAACTCAATACCTTTAACGGATTTTTTACCGGTTTGGTAATAGCCGCCATTATCATCTTTTTCAATTTCTTTGGTGACTTCAGTTTGGAATAGTGCACCTGTGAGTAATAAGCGGTTGTCAAAGAATTCCCATTTGCTTCCCACTTCAATGGTTTCAATCTGTTGTGGATCAAAATCAAGATTATTATTGCTACTTGCAGAGGTTGATGGTGCAAAAATGTTGGCATTACCAATACCATCACCGCCTGTAATAGTGCCTGGTTGTTGCTGTTGCACAGCATAGTTGGCGTACAGACTACCATTTTCGGTTGGCTTAAACAGCGCACCTGCTTTCCAGTTAAATAGATTGCCATCATCACTGAAACTAGCAGAAGAAGAGTAACCTTGCATTTTGTAATGGTCTAGGCGGATACCAGCGTTGACCGAAAATTTTGGTGACAGTTGTACTGTGTCAAAAGCA
Organism: Acinetobacter sp. SWAC5; assembly: GCF_003419885.1. NCBI lineage: Bacteria > Pseudomonadati > Pseudomonadota > Gammaproteobacteria > Moraxellales > Moraxellaceae > Acinetobacter > Acinetobacter sp. SWAC5. The sequence continues at coordinate 58,465 of NZ_QUWR01000004.1, read as the reverse complement.
AAAATAGAGGATGTATCCATTCGGCCTTTGGTATCTGCGGCTTCATTGCGCGTTAAGGTTGAATGTACTGTTCCAGATGGATTATACAGTGAGCTCGTACCCGTAATTGCGCCTGTCCAACCAAAGGTTTTCATATCTTCACGGGTAAATTCAACACCTGTACTTAAGGTATGCTGAAGTGTTCCTGTATCGAATTCTGTGACTAAGCTAGTTTGGTTCGTCATGATTTTATTTTCAGTATCACTGTTGTTGGTGCTGCCTGAAACTTGAATAGACGAACCGTCAGTAGGATCTGATGGATTTGTAGTGGTATAAGCGTTGCCAGGGAATGACGTTAAATATTGATGTTTGGTTTGGCCCCAACGTGTGGTATTGGTTAACTTGGTTTTATCGGATAAATCATATTCGATGCGTGCAGTGGCCATATCGGCACTGACATCGTCAAAATCTTCAGGAGCACCGTAATAATTTGACGTATTAACTTTGTGGTTATTTAAATACTCAGCCAAGCTTTTGATGCTGGCATTAGTGCTGTTATTTGCATTAAAACCGTTTAGGCCAACAGTAGGAATACCACCATCTAATTTATTATCTTGCTCTGTATGAAGATAGTCTAAAAATACGCGTAAATCTGTGCCTAAACCAAAGCCTAATGAAGATGCCAGTGCCCATTTTTTATTTTCTACACCGTCACGACCAATTCCGTCGGCATTTTCGCCCATCACATTGACACGAAGTGCAGTTGTTTCATTGATTTTTTTATTTAAATCGGCTGTTGCGCGCGTGTATTTGTCGGAGCCGAAACCTAATGTTGCACTATTTGAGTCTTCGAGTTTGGCATGTTTAGTCGAGAGGTTAATGGAACCTGATGCCGCTGTACGGCCATTATCCGTCCCCGCAGGGCCTTTAAAGACTTCAATTTGCTCGTAGTTGAACATGTCGCGTGTGACGTTGCCCAAATCACGTACGCCATCAATAAAAATACTGTTTGCTGTGTCAAAGCCACGCATGGTTACGGCATCGCCTGTATTCATACGGCCATTTTCACCCAATGAAAATGTTCCTACGCCAGGTACATTACGTAAAGCTTCGGTCAAGGTTGTGGCATTTTGTTCTTTAAGTACCGCTTGGGGGATGACAGCAACCGTCTGTGTGGTATTGAGTAAGGGTTGAGTAAATTTGGCAGAGCTGACTTTTTCTTTTTTATAATTATTTTCTGCTGCAGCTTTAACATTAATGGTTGGAAGCTGTACTGAATTTGATTCAGCTGTTGTAGCTTGAGCCGCCAGTGGCAAGGCTGCGGCTAACGCGACCATTGAAACTGTTTTTTTGTGTTTTCGGCTTTTAATCTGTGCCATTTCTAAGTCCTGATTTTATAAGGAAAGCGACATTGATACTTCGTGATGACATATATGATGAAGATACAATGGAGGGATTGTTATGGCCTGTAACAATTGCTGTGAATTGTATTGATAATGATAATAGTTATCAATATTAATTTGTGCGTAATGTGAGGGAATTCTTGCTTAAGAACAGCGAGTTAATTAGAAAAAACCATAAAGTTTGGTTTTTAGGCGCGAATCTTATGGTGCAAAGACAACAACGCCCCTATGAAAAGGGGCGTTGTTGAATACATCGAGATGGATTGATATTGAACTTAGTATTTGAAGTTCACAGAAAGTACAGCACTACGGCCTTCAGCTTCTGTTGCATAGTGAGATGCGTATGCTTTAGTGAAATAACGTTTGTCAGAAAGGTTGTTTACGTTTAACTGCAAATCAACATTTTTATTGACGTTATAACGTGCCATTGCATCGTAGCGTACATAACCTGGAACAAATTTCGTATTTGCAGCATCGCCATAAACTTTATCCATTGCTACTGCACCAGCGCCGAGGGTAAATGATGGGGTAAATGCATATGTTGTCCAAAGAGTTGCGGAGTTTTTTGCAACGTTTTGAACTTGATTGCCTTCATTGCTGTCTTTTGGACCATCATCAACAATTGTACTGTCTAAATATGTATAGCCTGCAGAAACTGCCCATTTGTTAGTGATATTACCATTAACGCCAAGCTCAAGACCGTCTACACGTGTTTCACCAATATTACGAGTGTAGCCATCCGTATCTGTTGCACGGGTATTTGTTTTTTCAGTACGGAAAATAGTAGCAGTTAAATTCAATTTTTCATTGAACAGATCCCATTTCGTACCGATTTCCATTGTGTGGACATCTTCAGGTTTGAGATTGTTGTTTGCAATTGCTTGTTCTTCAGTTGGACCACGGCCACCTGGGGTACTTAAGCCTTCAGAACCATCACCTGCATCTACACCAATTGGATTAGATGAAGTTGCAAAACTTGCATAGATCGAACCATTTTCTACTGGCTTAAATGTCACGCCAGCTTGATAGTTGAAAAAGTCGTTATCTGATGAATAACTTTTATTGGTTGCGTAATTATTTAGATTTGTTTCAAATTTATCCCAGCGGATGCCTAAATCCAAAATCCATTGTGGATTAATTTTGATACTATCTAATGCATAGACAGAAGTATTTTTGGTCGTAACATTCGAAGTTTTTGGATTTGCAGTGATGCTACCTAGCCATGGATCATTCGAGTTTGGATTGTTAAGAGAAGTACACCAGTAGTTAGAGTCTGCACCAATACCCATGCCAGAATTTGCACATGCACCAAGCGTACCACCTGGTTTAACGTTCCATTGAGATGTACCGCTATTAGGATTAGATCCGTTAGCAGTAGTATCGTTTAATGTATATCCACCACGGTCAGAATCTTGTTTGCTGTATTCAACACCTGTATTAAAAGAATGAACCAGTGAGCCAGTATTCAACTTACCAGTTAAAGACAGCTGATCTGTAAATGTGTTGGTATCAGTAATTTTTGAGTTTGAGCGACGCCATACTTCACCTTGAGCAACGTTGCCCTGTGAGTCATCTGGCTGTGTCCATACATAATTATTTTTTGAATTCGAGTACTGAGCGACATTGCTGATGGTTAAATTATCAGTTAAATCGTGTTCAAGTTTAAGTGTGCCAATTTGGTTTTCTTGTTTTTGGAAATCGCGATTTTTCCAACCATAATAAATACCTTGCGGAACATCTACAGGTTTACCTGCAGTTACTAATTTAGATGTGTCATATTGATATGGGACACCTGAATCAGGGGTATCATCAGATTTTAAATAATAGTAGCTTACAGTGGCACGAGTCGGGGTATCCAAACCAAAAGTAATACTTGGCGCAATACCCACACGTGCATATTCAGCACCATCATCACCTTGGCCTGCTTTATTATTATGATGGCCCATGAGAGCTACGCGTGTTGCAATACCATTACCAAAGTCTTTGTTGCCATCTAAGGTAATACGTTGGTAATTATCTGTACCTGCGCCAACAGAACCTTCTAAAGAGTCACCTTTTTTAGCCACTTTAGAAATCATGTTGATGCTACCGCCAGTTGTACCTGCGCCACCCATTGCAGATGCAGAACCTTTGGTTACTTCAACTTGCTCAACAGCAAACATTTCACGGTTTTGTGATGTAGCACTACGAACACCATCGACATACATTGAGCTTTCAGAATTGAAGCCACGGATAAATGGACGGTCACCATTCGGGTTGCCACCTTCACCTGCACCTAGGGTAATACCAGGAACATTACGTAAAGCATCACTTAACGTTGTAACTTGAGTATCTTCAATCAATTGCTTAGAAATTACCGATACTGATTTTGGTGTATCGAGTAGTGGTGCAACATATTTTGTGTTCGCTGATTTATCTACTTTTAAGCTTTGTTTTTGCTCAGCTTGAACATCTTGATAAATGGTTTCAAGTGTAGTGACTTGTTCTTGTGCAACAGCATTCATTGCAATAACAGAGAGAGACGAAGCAATTGCAGAAGAAACAATTTTCTTACGTGTTTTAATGAAAGCCATTTCAACCCTGAAAATATAGTTGTGAATTAGTTTGCGAATAATAATAATTCTTATTTGTTTTTACTTGTCTTTGCTATTGTTTTTGACAATAGATTAGTAATATATAATCTATATATAAGATGAAATAGTGTAACAATATGTAAACAATCCACTGATTTTAATAGATATTGATTATTTAGATTAAAAAACAAACTATTTATTGAAATTAATTATGAATGATTTCCAGTACTATCTTCATACAAAAGAAGAAGTCCGGAAAGTATTGAACAATATAAGATTTGAGATGTGGTGTGGAAAAAGGATGCTCAACCTAAAATGAGCATCCTTTTGTGTGCTTAGTACAAATTTTTAAAAACGATATGTACCTTTTACAGAGAATGAACGGCCTGGTGCGACTGTTGAGAAAACGCCAACGTGAGACGCATCATAAATACGTTCATTAGTAATATTGTTAACATTCAATTGCAAACCAAATTCAGGCATAAGTTGATAACTCGCAAAGGCATCTAAACGTAAGTGATCGGGTAGGTAGTAGTCGTTACTATCATCAACGAAGCGTTTACCCATGTAGGTTGCACCGCCACCGACAGTGAATTTGTCCATCACTTGGTACGTGGTCCACAAATTTGCATTGTGTTTAGCAATGAATTTTAACTGGTTGCCATTAGATGGGTTAGTTACATAGTTAGGTGCAGCACTTGTTCCTGCATTCACATAACCACCATCTAATAGCTCACTATCTAAATAGCTATAACCTGCGGAAATATCCCAACGCGGTGTAAGTTTGCCTGTTGCACTCAATTCAATACCACGAACACGGTTTTCACCATCAATGGTGACGATGCCCTGTGGGTCTGTTGATCGTGCATTGGTTTTACGCGTTTCAAATAGCGCAGCGTTTAAGCCTAAACGTTGATTAAACAGCTCCCATTTTGTACCAATTTCAATACTGCGACTTTTTTCAGGATCAATATTGTCTGCTAAACGGTTACCACTTGAGACACCATCTGCACCGCCAGCTTGACCTAAGTTATCACCACTTGGATTCAGTGATGTTGCATAGTTCGCATATAAACGACCATTTGGTGTAATTTTGAAAATTGAACCAACTTGATAGCTCACTAAATTGTCTGAAACAGTATCTTTAAAGTTAGTCGATTCATAATCATCAAAACGGATACCAAGATTTAAGTCCAATTTATCATTGAGACCAATAGTATCTGTGACGTAAACACCTAAGTTTTTAATTTCACCAGCTTTTGCATGGTCACCATAAGCAATGTTGAAATTAGGATGTGCTGGATTGGTTGGATTATAGAAATCAGTCACCTCACGACCTGCACCAGTGACGGTCATGGTCTTATTGCCAATACGCTCTTTGCTGTAATCCACTCCTGTGACCAAATTATGTTTAATCGCCCCAGTATTGAATTCGCCTTGTAAATTGATTTGTGCACTATTGACATGACTGGTACGGTAAGACGTACGATCATTACGCTCATACGTTAAACCATTGGATTCAGTTTCACATGCTGTACCACTGCTGGCTGCACAGCCAAAACTTAAACGCGTAAAGAAATAATCTTGGATCGTTTCTAAATCACGAGCAACAAAATTGAGTTTAAATTTTTCATTGAAATCATGTTGGAGACTTAAGTCGAAACTTTCAGATGTATAGTTTCTAAAGTCGATGTCTGGTCGGCCAAAGTTAGTTTCAAATGGCATCGTTTCAATTGGGGTCTTACGATCTGGATTTTTAGCATTGCTAAATGGTAAACCCATATCTGGGGTATCGTTAAACTCTAAACGACTGTAGCCAGCGGTGACGCGTGTAGGGGTATTCAAGCCAAATGTAATGGTGGGTGCAATGCCCCAACGGTCAACATCGACGCCATTACGGCGTGCGACTTCGCCTTGATCGAGCATGGCATTCAAACGAACTGCAATATGATCACTTAACACCACATTATTGTCAGTGGTAAAGCGATATTTGGTTTGGCCTTTACCTGAATTTTGATATTCCGACGTCACTTCAGATTCAGTACGATCTTTAGGTTTTTTAGTAATGAGGTTAATGGTGCCGCCTGTCGAACCACGACCTGAATACACAGAACCTGGCCCTTTAGTCACCTCGACAGCTTCGAGATTAAAAGCCTCGTGTGAACCACGGGCAAAATCACGCATACCATCAATTAAAATGTCAGTACTCGCCTCATAGCCACGAATAAATGGACGGTCGCCCATAGGCGTACCACCTTCGCCAGCACCTAAAGTGACACCAGGGGTTGTGCGTAGAATATCTTGTAAAGACGTTGCGCCACGTTCATCAATCTCTTTTTTAGAAATAATATTGATCGTACGTGCAGTATCTAATAAAGGCGTCGTTATTTTGGTATTACTGGATTCTTTAATGTAATAGCTATCTTGTTGCTCAGTAACAACAGTGATCTTATCCATCTGTTGCACATTTTTATCATCACTAGCAAAAGCTAGGGGGGATGAAATGCTAATAAGTGAAGCGGCTGCTAAGTGTGCACGCTTTTTATGGTTTTTAATATGTCCCATGGTAAAAATCCGCTAAATAAAATAAAAAAACAATCAGTTAAGAAGTTGCACGCTAATAATAATGAGAAAGCTTATCATTTGCAATAATAAATTAAAAAATAACCAATTTAAAATGTAATTTCTAGATTCTATGTAAACTGAAAGTTCATCCTTCATGTTGATATGTATGGTGTTATAATCCGCTTTTGTATATCTTGAAATGTTGTCATATAATGTGGCACTTTTTTAAAAACTGTTTTTACTAACAAAATATCGAGGAAGCCATGCAAGTAACTTCTGAAGCGGTTTCGGGCGTTGCCCGTCGTTTAAATGTATCTGTACCGACGAGCCGTATTAACGAGCAATTTGAAGCTCGCTTGAAACGCACTGCCAAAACTGTGAAGATCAACGGCTTCCGTCAAGGTAAAGTGCCTGTAAACGTTGTTCGTCGTGAATATGGCGCGGGCATTTACCAAGAAGTAGTGAACGACATTATTCGTGACACTGTGTTTGAAGCAATTCAACAAGAAAAAATCAACGCTGTTGGCATGCCGAACATCGAAAAATCTGAACTTAAAGATGGTGCTTTAGTTTATGAAGCAACTGTAGAAGTTTACCCAGAAGTTGAAGTTAAATTTGACGGTTTAGCTGTTGAACGTAAAGCAACTGAAGTAAATGACAAAGACGTTGAGAAGATGATTGAAAATCTTCAAAAACAACGTGCAGCTTGGGCTGAAACAAAAGGCATGGCTAAAAAAGACATGCAAGTAACTTTTGATTTCGAAGGTTCAGTTGATGGCGAAAAATTTGAAGGCGGTTCTGCAGAAGACTTTAAACTTGTTTTAGGTTCTGGTCGCATGATTCCTGGCTTCGAAGACGGCATCGTTGGTATGAAGAAAGGCGAAGAAAAAGTTATCGATGTAACTTTCCCTGCTGACTACCAAGCTGAAAACTTAGCGGGTAAAGCTGCACAATTCAAAATCACTGTTAAGCTTGTTGAAAAACAAAAGCTTCCAGAAATTGATGCTGAATTCCTTAAAATCTTCGGTCTAACTGAAGAAGAAGGCGTTGAAAAACTTAAAGCTGACGTTCGTAAAAACATGGAACGTGAAGTGAAAAACGGTCTTCGCAACCAAGTGAAAGGTGCAACTTTTGATGCCCTTGTAGCTGCGAACGAAGTTGAGCTTCCAGAAGCAATGTTGACTCAAGAAATTGATCGTCAACGTCAACAAATGATCCAACAATTCACTCAACAGTTTGGTGCTCAAGGTGCGAAAGCATTTGACTCAAGCATGCTACCAGATGAATTGTTCAAAGAACAAGCTGAAAAAGCAGTTAAACTTGGCGTATTGGTAAGCAAAGTTTTAGCTGAAGCTAAAATCGAAGTTGATGCTGCACGTGTAGATGCATACATCGAAGACATGGCTTCTTCTTACGAAGATCCTAAAGAAGTGATTGAATACTTCAACAACGACAAGCAACAGCGCGCTCAAATCGAAGCTGTTATTCTTGAAGATCAAGTTGTAGATCACATCTTAGCGTCTGCTAAAGTAACAGATACAAAAGTAAGCTATGAAGACTTATTGAAAGAGCAACAAGCTCGTCAACAAGGCTAATTCTTAGCTAAATAAAAAAAGGCGCTTAGAGCGCCTTTTTTTATCGCCAAATCGCAATGGAATATGTCCTAAATTCACAATGCTTATGCAAAAAATATCTGTTATTTAATTGGGAAACTTTTGCATTTTCGAAAAATATCCCTCATATTGTGAATATGGGTCAACTCAGAAAAATTCAGGAATAAATAAACGTATGTATGTTCCAACAATTGAAAACGCACTTGTGCCAATGGTGGTTGAACAGTCATCACGCGGCGAACGTTCTTTCGATATTTACTCGCGCCTTTTGCGCGAACGCGTCATCTTTTTAACAGGTGAAGTGGAAGATAACATGGCGAACTTAATCGTTGCGCAAATGTTGTTTTTAGAAGCTGAAAACCCAGATAAAGATATCCATTTGTATATCAACTCACCGGGCGGTTCAGTGACTGCTGGTATGGCGATTTACGACACAATGCAGTTTATTAAACCAGACGTGGTGACTTACTGTATGGGTCAAGCGGCATCGATGGGTGCGTTCTTACTGAATGCTGGTGCCAAAGGTAAGCGCTATTGCCTTGAAAATGCACGTGTGATGATTCACCAACCACTTGGTGGTTTCCGTGGTCAAGCATCTGATATTGAGATTCATGCGCGTGAAATTCTGTTTATTAAAGAACGTTTGAATCGTTTAATGGCTGAACACAGTGGCCAAGACTACGAGCGTTTAGCAAAAGATACTGACCGTGATAACTTTATGACTGCACAGCAGGCAAAAGAATATGGTCTTGTGGACGAAGTTTTATCTAAACGTCCATAAAATTTAAAGATTTTTATATTGGAGTGAATATGTCCGAACATCCTCAAGGACAAAAGCATTGTTCATTTTGCGGTAAAACGCAGTCTGAAGTTGGGAAACTGATTGCAGGCGAGGACGCATATATCTGTAATGAATGTGTGGACGTATGCTTAGACTTAGTACAAACCAGTCAACAAGTTGATTCGAGTGATTGGGCTTCTAAGCCATTACCAAAACCGCATGAGATCCGTGCTGCCTTAGACCAATATGTGATTGGTCAAGATGTTGCGAAAAAGACGTTGTCTGTAGCGGTATATAACCATTACAAACGTTTGAAAGTTTCGACCAGCGGTAAAAAGCCTGAAGATGGTGTTGAGCTTTCAAAAAGTAACATCATGCTCGTTGGTCCAACAGGTTCTGGTAAGACTTTACTTGCTCAAACGCTTGCACGTTTGTTAGATGTTCCATTTGCAATGGCAGATGCAACAACACTAACTGAAGCAGGCTATGTGGGTGAAGACGTAGAGAATATTGTTCAAAAGCTTTTGCAAAAAGCGGACTACGATGTAGAAAAAGCCCAAAAAGGCATTATCTATATTGATGAAATTGACAAAATTACTCGTAAATCAGAAAACCCGTCGATTACACGTGACGTGTCTGGTGAAGGTGTACAGCAAGCCTTGCTGAAAATGATTGAAGGTACAGTTGCGTCAATTCCACCTCAAGGTGGTCGCAAGCATCCACAGCAAGAATTTATTCAAATTGATACTTCGAATATTCTCTTCATTTGTGGTGGTGCATTCTCTGGTTTAGAGAAAATTGTACAACAGCGCCAAGAAAAAGGTGGTATTGGTTTTACCGCTGAAGTGCGTAAGAAAGACGAATCTAAAAAGCTTTCTGACTTGTTCCGTCAAGTTGAAGCAACTGACTTGGTTAAATTTGGTTTGATTCCTGAATTTATCGGTCGTTTGCCAGTGATTGCTACTTTAGATGAGTTGGATGAAGAAGCATTGATGCAAATTTTGACAGAACCTAAAAATGCATTAACACGTCAGTATCAATATTTATTTGATATGGAAAATGTTGATTTAGTATTTGAAGATTCAGCATTACGCGCTGTGGCTAAAAAAGCATTAGACCGTAATACGGGTGCACGTGGTTTACGTTCTATTTTAGAAAATTCACTACTTGAAACCATGTATGACTTGCCAAGTCGCACAGATGTTGGCACGGTTGTGGTTAATGAAGCTGTAATTAATGGTGAAGAGAAACCTGAGTTTAAAGCTGAACGTCAGCCAAAAACTCAAGAAGAAGTAACACCAAAAGCAGACTTGAAAGTGATTGATTCAAAATCTGCTTAATCAACTGTTGGCCGAATAGGCTTGAAATTTAAAGCCTGCTATTCGTCAGAAACGTGTGGAAAACGCTGTTTTTCACACGTTTTTTATTTAAAAAATAAAAACTGAATGTTACTCTCAGATGATTGGCGCGGATGCCTAAACATCATAATTTTAAAAGTCGAAGTTTTAAAAGAAAGTTAGCCGACAATAAGAAAAAACGCAGTGAGGGATGATCATGCGTGTTGTATATATCACCATATTAAGTAGTTTGGCGTTGCTGGGCTGTCATGGAAAATCAAGTGTTGAACAACAACCAGCGTTAAGCTCAACCTTAAAATCCGTCAATCCAGAGCAAGCACCTGGCATTATGGAACAATACCGTCTTGGTATGTTTACCATTGGTGGTTGGGTGAACCAAAAACAAGGCCGTCATTTTCAGACTGTAGAGCCACAGCATTCTCAAGCAGCAATTGTGTATTTATACCGGCCAGACAGTAAATGGAATCGGCAAGAAATTGTTGCGAGTAGTTTATTTCTCAATAGTGAACGTATCCCGAGTCTATTAAACAATCACTATTATTGGGTGGAATTGCCAGCAGGAAACTATCGATTATCAACCAGTCGACCATTGGGGGTAAATCACTTTCAAAAACCCAAGTACCTCGACTTTACGGTAGAAGCAGGGCAATCATATTTTATTAAATATGATGAAGAAAACATGGCGACACGTCGTTCGGTTAGTGGTGCTTTAATGTTAATGCCGGATCAAACAGGGCGCAGTGAAATTGCATTTACTGAAAGAAAATCGTCAAGTTATAACTTTGTGGCACAAGATGAACAACGAGGCAAAGTTCGACACAGTGCTCAAAAATTAAAAGCAGAAAAGTATGATCCTAAAACAGATGTTCAGTTGGTGAAGCCATTCAAATTATGGAATCCACTGACCTGGTAAGGTGCAGTGGATTGCTTTGGACTGTGCTGAGCAGTTAGCTTTTGGTTTTTAAAAGCAGGGGCTGAATGAGGCTAGCCAATTGCTCATTAAATTTTTGCATTTGTAAGGGTTGGTTCAGAATTTCGTTACTAATCGCTAAGGTTTCTTGCAGAATATTATTGGTCATGACACTGCTTTTGCGGTTAATCGATTGTCCCATTGGTGTGCTAAGAAACTGAATATAAGCTTGTGCTTCTTCTTCTGTATAGGTTTGTTGGAAGTTCTTGCGAATCATGTGTAAAAATTTAGGATTGCTAATAATTGCTTCATTGGTCTTTTGTAGCAATAAACTGATTTTTTGAGCGACATGTTTTTGCTCACTCGAAAGCTCAAGCACACCTAAATTATTTTTCAAAATATCTTCGGCTTGTGCATCAAACATTGGGCGCATATTCTGATTGGACTGAGCAATCATTCCAGTAAAATTAGAAAGTTCGATTAAATGATCTAAGGTTTTTTCTTGAACGGGTTGAGCCATTAAGGCAGAACTCATCAATACACTCGTGCTGAGAAGCAGAGCACGATAGATCGAGGGTTTTATCTTAAATTTCCATCGCATCTTATTCATCTTCCGGCTTATATTTTTATCTGCATTATCTTTTATTAAGCTAAAAAGCATAACAGGTCTTAAATACAGCACAAAGGATTTGGCGATATAAGGCAATAAAAACAGCAGACCCAAAAAAGCACCCTGTAGGGTGCTTTTTTTACTGGGCAAAATTATTTTGCAGCAGCGTCAACTACTGGAATTTTACCAATTTTAGCTTGCCAGATTTTTGGTGCAGTTGCGTGTACAGAAGTACCATTTACGTCAACTGCTACAGATACAGGCATATCTTTAACGACAAATTTGTAGATTGCTTCCATACCAAGGTCTGCGAAAGCAACAACTTCAGCTTCACGAATGGCTTTCGATACTAAGTATGCAGCGCCGCCCACAGCCATTAAGTAAGTTGCTTTATTGTCTTTAATTGCTTCAACAGCAGCAGGACCACGATCAGCTTTACCAATCATACCGAACATGCCAGTTGCTTCAAGCACTTGACGTGTGAACTTGTCCATACGCGTTGCAGTTGTTGGACCTGCAGGGCCAACCACTTCGTCACCAACTGGATCAACTGGGCCTACGTAGTAGATAAACTTGCCTTTAAGATCTACAGGAAGCTCTTCACCGTTGTTTAGCATGTCAACCATACGTTTGTGCGCAGCGTCACGACCTGTATAGATGGTACCGTTAAGCAGAAGCGTGTCGCCTGGCTGCCAAGCGTTCATTTCTTCTTGCGTGATGTTGTCTAGATCTACACGTTTAGACGTTGAAGAATCCCAAGTCACTTCTGGGTAATCTTCAAGTTTAGGCGCCATGATATGTGCAATACCAGAACCATCAAGCGTGAAGTGTGCATGACGAGTTGCAGCACAGTTCGGAATCATACCGACTGGTTTGCCTGCAGCGTGACATGGATAATCTTTAATTTTGATGTCGAGTACAGTTGTTAAACCGCCAAGACCTTGAGCACCAATACCAAGCGCATTTACTTTTTCGAAGATTTCGATACGAAGTTCTTCAAGTTTGCTTTGTGGACCGCGACGAAGTAATTCGTCCATGTCGAGTTCTTCCATTAATGCTTCTTTTGCAAGCATCATGGCTTTTTCTGCAGTACCACCAATACCAATACCCAACATACCAGGAGGACACCAGCCTGCACCCATAGTTGGAACAGTTTTAAGAACCCAATCAACGATTGAGTCAGATGGGTTAAGCATTGCAAGTTTAGATTTGTTTTCTGAACCGCCACCCTTAGCTGCCACAGTAATATCTACTTTGTTACCAGGAACAAGTTTGTGATAGATCACAGCAGGGGTGTTGTCTTTGGTATTCTTACGACCAAATGCAGGGTCTGCAAGTACAGAAGCACGAAGTACGTTAGAATTTTCTAGGTAACCTTGGCGTACACCTTCGTTAATCGCATCATCTAAGCTCATCGTTAAATCAAATTTAACGTCCATGCCCACTTCAACGAATACGTTAACAATACCTGTATCTTGGCAGATCGGGCGATGACCTTCTGCACACATACGAGAGTTAATTAAGATTTGAGCGATCGCATCTTTTGCTGCTTTGTTTTCTTCACGGTCATACGCACGGCTCATCGCTTGGATGAAGTCTTGTGGGTGATAGTAAGAAATGAACTGAAGCGCATCTTTAACCGATGTGATCAAGTCATCTTGCTTGATAATAGTTGTCATACAAAAATCTCTTGAGCGGGCTGATAGCTAGCGGGCTAAATTATAAGGCAAAAAACTCAAGCTGTGGGTGTTTTGTCTGTGCTTTGGGCGAAAGTTTAATATCTGTACAGGCTTTGGTTTTTTGTAGGTTATTTTCAGCATCAGTTTGAAATATTTAGCTGTCATATTACAGAGAATTTTTGACTTAAATTTAAAATTAAATATTTAAGTTATTGTTTTTATTATTAAAAAATATTATTAAAATTATGACAGCTTTGTCATATAACTGTCATAAAACTTTCGCATAATAAACTCAACATAAATCACAGGTCATAAAGATGACAGTTACAAGTGTTTTGATGGTTGTAGGCTTCTCAATTTATATCGCCGCAACGTGGATGTACGGACAGAAAGAAGATCAAGTTTAAAACTTCATCTTCTTTTTTTATGTCTGCAATTTTGTATTTTATTCTAAAAATAAATTTTTCTGTTCTCGATTTCTTTATACTGATTTAAAAATCCTCTTGGCATTCGTGATGACGAATCAGATGCATCTTGCCCGAAATATTATTGATATTTATAACAAACATGGTCGTGCTTGGACTGCATTGCGTGGTGAATATTTATATGAAAAACAGTGGTTGGATGCTTTTTTAGCCTTATTGCTACAGCAAGCTGAAATTTTAGATTTGGGTTGTGGTTCGGGTCGGCCGATTGCGCATTATTTGATTCAGCAAGGCCATACTATAACTGGCATAGATGCTTCAATTGTGATGATAGACATGGCGCAGCGCAATTTCCCGAATCAAAATTGGCATGTAGCAGATATACGTACTGTAGAGCTGAATCAACAATTTCAAGGCATTTTGGCATGGGATAGTTTCTTTCATTTAACACCAGATGATCAGCGTCAAATGTTTGCGCAATTTTCAAAATTTTCAGCCAAAGGCGCGGTGCTCATGTTTACAAGTGGCCCAGCAGAAGGTGAGGCGATTGGGGATATGTTTGGCGATGCTTTGTATCATGCCAGTTTATCGCAGCAGGAATATCGGACTTTATTGTCTGCGCATGGTTTTGACGTACTCAAGATGATTACTGAAGATGCGGATTGTGCTGGACATACGGTGTGGCTGGCGCAAAAATTATGATGAAGTCATGCTAAATAGTCGTGTGAAACAATGAGTGAATGTTGAGTGTGGAATATGAAGGCTTGCATCCAAAAGCCCAATTAGCAGGAGTTGGGTTTTTGGATAGTGGTTAAAAGAATGATTTTTATAGAATGAAGAAAGAGCATTTTGTATAGCGCGTATTATGTTAATTTTAGAAAAAATTAAGATTACTTTTAAAAATTAAAAGCTTAAAATCTCTCCTAATAATTTTGGGGCTACATGTAAATGCATAATAAAAACTTTCGATATGATATAAATGGATTAAGAGCATATGCTGTCATCCTAGTAGTTCTCTTTCATTTTGGTATTACAGGATTTGCAGTAGGATTTATCGGTGTTGATATTTTCTTTGTAATATCTGGTTTTTTAATGACTAGTATTGTTATTAAAGGCTTAGAAAGAGGAAATTTTTCACTTTTAAACTTCTATTTAGCTCGTGGGATACGTATTGTTCCAGCACTTTTTGTAGTAAGCACAATCATACTTATCTTAGGATGGTTCTTTTTACTTCCAGCAGATTATAAGGCTTTAGCTAAACACACTCTGTCCAGTATCAACTTTTTTTCAAATATTGTTTATTGGAGAGAATCGGGTTATTTTGATACTGACTCACACAATAAAGCGTTACTTCATACTTGGTCTCTATCTGTTGAATGGCAGTTTTATTTAGTATTTCCAATAATTGTATCCTTAATTTATAAAATTAAAAGATCTAGACGATTTATGTTGTCTTTTCTAATTTTGGGAACAATTCTTTCATTTATACTTTCCGTTATAATTACTGCAAAGAATCCTTCAGCTGGTTTCTTCCTGTTACCAACTCGAGCTTGGGAAATGCTACTTGGAGGATTAATTTTTTTTATTCCAAAAGAAAAAGTCCAATGTAAAAAGTCATTAGAAATCATTGGTTTTTTAATAATAGGTATTAGTTGTTATATCTTTTCGACGAATACTTTATGGCCTAGCTACAATGCTATTTTACCAGCTCTAGGTGCTTTCCTTATTCTCTTAGCACATCAACAGAACTCGATTTTTACAAAAGGGTCTATTTTTCAATGGCTGGGGAATAACTCTTATTCAATCTATTTATGGCACTGGCCAATTGTATTTTTCTTACATTATTTTTATAAAAATGATGATTATGTATTTATCATTTTAGGAATTATGTCATCAATTATTCTAGGATGGATCTCATATACTTATATTGAGAATCCAATTCGTAAAAATCTTTCGAATCTTTCAAGACTTAAAGCATATATTGTTTGGTTTTTAAGCATTGCAGTCCTTAGCTTTATTTGTATTTTAATTTTTAAATATGATGGTGTTAAAAATAGATTCTCTAATGAAATTAATAATATTATTAACTATACTAATGACATCAATCCAAGAAGGGATGAATGTCTTGGAAAACAAGATGACTCTCAAGTAAAAAAATGTACTTATGGAAATGGTCCATTGTCTCTGATAGTAGTTGGAGACAGCCATGCAAGTGCAATGTTAAATGGTGTTATTAGCTCTTTACCAAATAACACATCTTTGATCTCATTTACTATTAGCGGTTGCCCTACCGTTAAAAATTTAAAAAAGACTAATATGCCTGAATACTCCTGTGGTGAAAGAGTTAAAGATATTATCAATGATGTGAAAGCTAATTATTCTACAGATATTCCAATTCTTGTCATTAACAGAGCTAATGCTATTTTTAAAGGCGAACCAGAAAATGATAAAAGTGATCAGCCTATTCGATATATAAATAGCCCATCTCTTGAATTTAATGAGGACTATTATGTCCAAATGAGAAATGCTTATATTGATACATTAAAAGACCTCGCTACATCTCATAAGGTGTATATCACAAGGCCAACTCCTGAAGCTAAAAAAGAAATTTCCAACCTCACAGCTAAGATCCTTAGGTATCAGTTACCAACTAAAGATTTAACTATTACCTGGAAAGAGTATTACGAAAGAAGTAAACAGACTTGGAACGCTCAAGATATGGCTGCACAGTCCAGCAAAAATATTCAAATTATTGATTTATCCAAAGAGTTTTGTGATAAAAAAACATGCTACTTTACCCAAAATAATTTACCTTTATTTTATGATGATGATCATATGAGTTGGACTGCATCTCTAAAATTGACTCATATATTTAAGAAAGAAATTTTCGGTAATTAACTGCAAAATTAACAATGAAAAGGGCCATATTTATGGTCCTTTTTACTTATGATAAATCCACATAAAAAAACCACCCAATTTTTCAATTAGATGGTTTGGAAAACTGAGTATTAAAGATTATTGAGCTGCTTGTTGCTCAGACTGAATAGCAGTGAGGGCAATCGTGAAGACGATATCGTCAACCAATGCACCACGAGACAAGTCATTCACCGGCTTGTTCAAGCCTTGCAACATTGGACCTACACTCACCACATCAGCAGAGCGTTGAACCGCTTTATAAGTCGTGTTGCCTGTATTTAAGTCTGGGAATATAAATACATTGGCACGGCCAGCTACTTTAGAATCTGGTGCTTTAGAGCGACCAACACTTTCTACAGAGGCAGCATCGTATTGCAATGGGCCATCAATAAGCAGGTCAGGGCGGCGTTGTTGCGCAATACGCGTTGCTTCAGCAACTTTTTCAACATCTGCACCAGCACCCGATGTACCTGTTGAGTAAGAAATCATTGCAATGCGTGGATCAATACCGAAGGCTTTGGCAGAGTCTGCAGATTGAATTGCAATTTCAGCCAATTGCTCTGCATTTGGATCTGGATTGATCGCACAGTCGCCATATACATAGACTTCATCTGGCAACAGCATAAAGAATACAGAAGATACTAATGAATAGTCTGGTGCAGTTTTAATGAGCTGAAATGCAGGACGTACAGTATTGGCTGTGGTGTGTACGGCACCTGAAACCAAACCATCGACTTGATCGAGCGCCAGCATCATCGTACCCAATACAACGGTGTCTTGTAGCTGTTCACGGGCTTGAAGCTCGTTCACTTTGCCTTTGCGAAGTTCAACCATTTTCTCGATATAGTTATCGCGAATTAAGTCTGGATCAATAATTTCAAGATCGTGTGGTAACTCAATACCACGTGCCTTCGCTACTTCAACCACAACCTCTGGTTTGGCTAATAGTACACATTGAGCAATACCACGTGCTTGGCAAATGGCAGCGGCTTGTACCGTACGTGGCTCATCACCTTCAGGCAATACAATTCGTTTTTTGGCTGCAATCGACTTTTGTACCAATTCATGGCGGAATGCCGAAGGCGAAAGGCGTGGCTTATAAGAGCCATTGATCAACTGAGTAATCCATTCAGGGTCAATATGACTCGACACAAAACGTGTCACTTGCTCGGCACGTTCCGTATCATCGACTGGAATTTCGTTACTCAGCTTCGCTAGTTTTTCGGCGGTGTCAAAGGTGCTGAGCGGGGTATGCAAAATAGGCAAACCTTGCTTGATTGCGGTTTGACAGAAATTTAAAACATTTTCATTGGGCGCATGGTGTTCTGTGAGCACTAAACCAGCCAATGGAATACCGTTACTACTTGCAAGGCTACTTGCCAATAACACATCAATACGGTCAGATGCACTAATAATCAGCTCACCCGCCACAAATTTATGTAGCTCATGCTCAATATTCGATGCAATCAAACTGCTATGTAATACGCGACGTTGTTTGGCTTCGCCTTCGTTAATCCAGTGTGCGGCAATATGCGATGCAAGATCAGACATACGTGGCACACTCAGGGTATTACTAAAAGGGACGAGGCCAATAATTGGAAAGTTTTCAGA
Organism: Acinetobacter sp. SWAC5; assembly: GCF_003419885.1. Classification (NCBI taxonomy): domain Bacteria; kingdom Pseudomonadati; phylum Pseudomonadota; class Gammaproteobacteria; order Moraxellales; family Moraxellaceae; genus Acinetobacter; species Acinetobacter sp. SWAC5. The sequence goes on along the minus strand of NZ_QUWR01000004.1, from coordinate 40,042 downwards.
ACCAATATGTGCATTTAATGCTTGTAGCTGATTTGCAAATTGAGTGCTATCGCTAATTAAACGTAAGCTTGGATCAAGTGTTACCGGCACTTGAGCTGCGCTTTCAGGCAGGCCTTTGGTTCGCATGAACAATACACCTGCAGCGCGTGAATTGTTTGCACCGCCAAAAGTACGTACTTGTGTTTCAATTTTTTCAAGTGTTTCTGTAGGATTGCGAATATCAGCCGTACTCACAATCACCACCTTTGCATCGAGTGCTTTGGCAAGATCTGCATTAAGCTCTGAAGCAAAAGCATCACGGTTATTCGGCACTAAGCCTTCAACAATAATCAGATCATGCTTTTTTGCAATTTCACGGTGTAGGCGAACAGCATCTTCTAGCAGTTCATCATTTTCATCATGACTTAAGCGACGTGTAACTTCTGCATAAGCAATCGGTTCAACTGTTTCATTGCTAAAAAGGTGACGGTAAAGCGCAGTTGTGCGATCTGTCGTGCTTTGCGCTTCTTGTGCAAAAGGTTTTAAAAAACCAGCTTTAATGCCTTGGCATTCCAACGCATAAATTAGGCCCAAACATGCGGAGGTTAAACCTACGCTTTCCCCAGTGGGTACAAGTAAAATCGTTTTCATAATGTCAAAATCAAAAAAGCTAAGTTTTAAAATATGTTAAAGCAAGGGCTGAAATGAACACCGAAGTTGCTTATGCAACTTCAGTTTCTGGTTCAGACTTTTTTGTTGTAGGGCGCTCCAATGCTGCCACTACATGCTCTGTTTCTTTGGCAATACGGCCTTCTTCATCGGTTGGAACGACCCAAATTTGTGGGCCTGTACCTGCATCAATACGTCCTTCAGTGCCACGTTTTAATGCATTGTTATTTTCTTTACTCAAGTTAAAACCGAAGTGTGGTAAGTATGCCAAGGTTTTTTCACGAATGAGTGCTGAGTTTTCACCAATCCCACCAGTGAAGAACAAGCCATCAATACGTGGTAAGCCACAGCTCAGTGCTGCTAAAGATTTGGCTAAACGGTAGCAGAAGACTTCAATTGCAAGTGCTGCATCTTCATTGCCTTCATCTGCAGCTTCAATTAGCGTACGCATGTCGTTGGAAAGGTCAGATAAGCCAAGTAAGCCAGATTGGCTGTTTAGCATTTTATCAATTTTATAAATATCCCAGCCTAAGTTTGATGCCAAGAAGCTATGGATACTTGGGTCGACATCACCACTACGTGTGCCCATCACCACACCTTCAAGAGGAGTGAGACCCATAGATGTATCTACAGATTGGCCATTCCAAATTGCACAGGTTGAACTACCATTGCCTAAGTGTGCTGTTAACCAACCACCTTGTTTGAAGCTTCCTGCAAGTTGAGAGCCACGTTCTGATACATAAGCATGACTGGTACCATGGAAACCATAACGACGTACGTTGTGCATGGTGTAGAGGAATTTAGGCAATGCATAACGGTATGCATGCGACGGCATAGTTTGGTGGAATGCTGTGTCAAATACCGCAATTTGTGGCAAGTGCGGGAACAAACGCATAGTGGCATCAATACCCACTAAATGCGCTGGGTTGTGAAGTGGTGCAAGTGGCGTTGCTTCACGAATACGTTCAATAATTTCAGGTGTCAGTAATTCAGCTTTGGTAAGAGTGCCACCATGTACAACACGGTGACCAATCGCTTGTGGGTTGTGATGTGCTAAGCGCTCAAGAATGGTTTCTAGTGCCTTTTCATGATCAGCATTTGGAATAGACAGTTCAAGTGCTTCACCACCAGTGGTAATTCCTTTGATTCGAGCTTCAGGTGAGCCTAGGTTTTCCGCCAAACCGAAAATACGGTCTTCACGACGTTCAGAAACCAACGCATATTTAATTGAAGAAGACCCGCAGTTAATTACTAATACTGATGTAGACACGTTTTTCTTACCCGAATTCTAATTAAATTACTTATCCATTTTGTGATCTGAACACATTGAGCTGCGTTGTAGATCAGTAATAATGATGTTTTATCATGTGTTTTTTTTTAGTCCTAGATAGACTTTAGGAGATTAGACTTAAGCACTATCGACCCCATGTACAATTATAATTAAAATTTATCAGTTGATAGTTTTCATTTATTAATAAAATACTCTGTTCAAGAAAAATACACTTAACGCGATAAAATACAGGCTAAAATTTATCTTTCTCTTTTTAATTTAGATTAGCACGAATTTTAAGCTTATTTAGCTTTAAAACTGTATGTAATTGTTGCATCTAATTTTTTAATTCTATTAAATATTTTTTATAAACAGTAGTTTATTGATTTAGATTGCAGGTCTTGTACTTGTGCTCACTCTGAATTGTGGGTGTTTTTATAGATTCTTCATACGCCACAAACTGTACTTATACGCTGAATACCACAGTTGTTCTTTGTGAGTATATCTTCAATATGCTTATTCATTCTTTTACATATATTAAAATCCCCACAGCAGATGACTCTACTGAGGGGATGAAAAGATTAAACTGATGAGTTCGTTTTATTGACGGATTTGACCATCGCCAAACACAACCCATTTTTGAGAAGTTAAGCCTTCTAAACCAACAGGGCCACGGGCATGGATTTTATCTGTAGAAATACCAATTTCTGCACCTAAACCGTATTCAAAACCATCGGCAAAACGAGTGGAGGCATTAATCATCACTGAGCTTGAATCTACTCGCGCAAGGAACTGACGCGCAAGGCTGAAGTTTTCAGTGATAATCGCATCGGTATGATGTGAGCCATATTGGTTAATATGGTCAATTGCTTCATCCATCCCAGACACAATTTTGATGGCTAAAATTGGGCCAAGGTATTCTTCATACCAATCTTCTTCACTGGCTGGTTGAACTTGATCCCCTAAGATGCGACGTACATTTGGGCAACCACGGAGTTCAACTTGCTTTTCTGCATACAATTCGGCAATACGCGGTAAAAATTCATCAGCCACTTTTTCATCGACCAACAAGGTTTCCATGGCATTGCATACGCCGTAACGGTGTGTTTTGGCGTTGAGTGCAATTGGCAAGGCTTTTTGTAAGTCTGCTTGCGCTTCTACATAAACATGGCAGTTACCATCTAAATGTTTAATCACAGGAATGCGTGCATCATTGGTAATACGTTCAATCAGTCCTTTACCACCGCGTGGCACAATCACATCAACATATTCGGACATGGTAATGAGCTGACCCACCGCCTCACGATCTTTGGTTTTAATGACCTGTACACAAGACTCAGGTAAACCCGATGCTTTTAAGCCATGTTGAATGGCTGCTGCAATCGCTTGGTTTGATTCCAAGGCTTCTGAACCACCACGTAAAATAATGGCATTACCAGACTTAAGGGCCAGTGAGGCAGCTTCTAAGGTTACATTCGGGCGTGATTCATAAATCATGCCGACAACACCTAGCGGTACGCGCATTTTACCCAGTTGAATACCCGAAGGGCGGTAAGCCAAATCTGTAATTTCACCAATGGGGTCTGTCAGAGCAATCACATCTTTTAGGCCATGTAGCATGCCTTTAAAGCGTGTGGGGGTAAGTTCTAAGCGATCAAGAAGCGCACTGTCTAAATTGTTGTTGTGTGCTTTAGCCATATCATTTTTGTTGGCTGCTAAAATCTCTACTTCATTGTTTTCTAAAGCAGTGTAAATAGCAGATAACGCATGATTTTTAATTTGGGTAGACGCACTGGAAAGCACGCGGGATGCTTGACGTGCTTGCTGACCTACCGTGTGCATATATTGTTCAATAGACTCTTGCATAGCGCTGTGATCACATAAAAATTACCCTTTGATATTAGCAGTCTATCTGTTCGCAAAGAAGTCTCAAGAAGAAAAAACGTGTGAAACAGTCGTGTTATTCACATTTTGAAAATGTTTTTCACTTGAAAACAGATGAGTGGTGCAAGAAGCAGTTGCTTGTAAAAACATCTCCTGTATAGAATGAAACATAAACGACATTGACGTCTGATAAATTCGCGACAGAGCAGGATGCTTGAAGCAAGCAGAGATCTCTAATTGATTTCTTGCACAATAAAAATAAGCAAGGATGGAGGAAAGGAATATGAATTCCGTTATCCAAATGGAACCTGAAGTACAGGCAAGTACGCATTACGGTTTCTTTGATTTATACGACCGCAACAGCTTTAAACAACCACCACGTACGACTTGGATCGATGGTTGGAAAGTCGAATATATGGCCATCGCTCGTGCAGATACCTTACATCGAACACCAATGGTCATTATTGGTGGGGCTTTTCAAAATTTTAATTCTTATAAATATTGCGTTGAACAATTGTTTGATGCAGGCCCGATTATTCTGATTGATTTACCTTCAATGGGCGCTAATCAACAAATTACCAATGTCGATACAGGCGTCTCTGCAGGCACTTTAGAATTGGAAGACCTTGCTGGCATGCTTGGTACGTGGTTAGATCTAGTACACATGCCTAAAGTGGCTGTATTGGGGATGTCTTTGGGTTCAGTGGTGGCATCCTGTTTGGCACATCAGCGTCCAGATGTTGTAGAGCGCATGATTTTGATGGGGGTGATGCAAAAAACCCGTAAAAGCTGGCGCATGCTATTGGAAGAATCCTTACATCTTATGAAAGAACAGCGCATGGATGAGTTTGGCCAAGCGGTGATTTTGTATTTGGTGAACCATGCCAAAATGGATTTAACCCGAATGTCGCCGACAGCGAAGCGCTTGTTCTTCCGTCAAATGGCAGAATTTACGGCCACAGAACAAGAGCGTTATGACATTAACTGTAATCGCTTACTGCGCTTAACCAATGTACCAATTCCTGAATGTGATGTTTTAGTTGCATGTGGGCAATATGATAGTTTTACCTTGCCTCATGAAAATGCCAACTTCGCATTGCAATGTCCAAATATGCAGTTTGCGATGATTGCCAATGCAGACCATGTTCCTCAGTTACAGCGCCGTAAAGAAACCATGGGCTTATTTGCAACCTTTTTGCGTGGGGAGTCTATTCAGTCTTTAGATGGCATTATCCCAATGACACGTGAGCAAATGACGCAGATTGATCGTCGTGGTGAAGCGCGTGTGACCGTACATCAAGCGGATACAGTCTTAACGCATCGCCATTCGGATTTATGTTTAGAAACTACAATTGTTGATCTGAATTACTTTGGTGTATTACTCACTTTGCAAACTGAGCAGGCAGTTGTGCAAGCAGCACAATATCCTCGTGATTTGGCACTGCATTTAGAAGATGAAGAAGGCCCGTTTCAAATTGAATGTTTGATTTTTGAAACTGAGCAGCATGAAATTCGCGCCTTATTTAAGCATGGTAGTTTTGATATTGCTGAGCGTTTACTGCGTTTTATTCAGCGTCAAAAAGTTCAAGTGGCGTTATTGGATGAGGTCTGCTAATTCACTTAGTATGCTTATTCCAAGTAAAAAAACAGCGCTATGAGCGCTGTTTTTTTATGACTGCATGAATGACCCATACCAAGTCCCCGCCGTGTTCGTCAGGGGAGAGAAAGGGAATTACATTGCTGTCATTGGGTTTTTTGAGGCTATTGATGGGTTGGAGTACCTCAACTTGCTGGAAGCCAGCATTTTGAAAAAACTCATGAATTTGCAACGGATTGATAAAATGAAAAGTAAAAGAACTGCGAGACATTACTTTTAATAGTTTACTGCTGGTCCAAATAAAATTGGCCAGTTTATTTTTGACGGGTTCAGGGTAAATATCGGTCAAATAATGTAATTGTTCAAAGTCTTGCCCATATTCGCTAATGCCTTGTAATAAGCGATTGAGTAAGGTTTTATCGAAGTAGTTAATCAGGCCTTCGCTGATAATCACCAATGGGCGCTTTGGGTCGAAAACTTGAAAAATGCGCTCAAAGTCTTGGCTAAAAATATCTGCGGTGAGTACTTCAGGTGCATTTTGATCTAAGTTTTGTAGTGCTTGGGTTTTAATTTTGGCCATGTCTGGCAAATCGAGCTCGCGATAATCAATCGTTGGAAATTTTTGACGAAAGTTCCAACTGCGAGGCGATAGGCCACAGGCAATCTCAAGTACTTGTAGTTGTGGGTGTTTTTGAATTAACTGTGTCAGTTCACAGTCAATGAGGGTGTGGCGTTGTTTGAGTGTGGTGCGCATACTGCCACCCACATGCTTTTCGGCCCAGCTTTCGAGTGGATGTACCAACTTTGCTAAAAACTTACCTTTAGAGGTCGCAAAAACTGGATTTGAAATCCCCATGCTGTACCAAATATAGCCTGTATAATGCGCTGTAAACGAAATATGACGATGCACAGAAAGTTGTTGAGTCATGAGAAATAAGCCCTAGATTTTCTTTTAATTTTTTTTGCTTTATATTGCAATGTATTGTTGTTTTTATCATAAAGAAAAAGGAACAATTTGTCGTGCTCCTTTTACTTAAAAGTGCTGATTGATTTTGTCAAAATAGTGTTTAAAGGCTTAGACCTTGCTTAAATGCAGTAATACGGTCACGAATGCTTGCCCATTCCGCACCTAACTCCAGTTGTTCACCAATCTGAATGTGTGGAATGTTGCCACGCATACGTTCTAGGCGCTGTTGATTTGGCAGCGGTAAATGCTCAATACCGGCCAATGCAGTGCAAGCCGATTCACGGTTATTACAAACAAGGCCCATATCACAGCCTGCACTTAAAGCGGCTTGAATACGTGCATCGGCACCGCCAGCTACACAGGCTGCTTGCATACTTAAATCATCAGAGAACAGTACGCCATCAAATTGTAATTCTTGGCGTAATACCTTTTGAATCCAATAAGGCGAGAAACCCGCAGGATTTGGGTCGACATTTTCATAAATTACATGCGCAGGCATTAAAGCATCTAGCTGTGGTTGCAATTGGATAAAGCTTTGCATGTCTTTTTGATAAATTTCTTCATAACTACGACTATCCACCGCAGCTGCCACATGTGAGTCTGCTTGAACAGAACCATGGCCTGGAAAATGCTTACCTGTAGATGCCATGCCTGCACGTTTCATGCCTTTGAGGAAGGCACTAGCCAAAGGCACAATGTCTTGCATATTTTTGGCAAAGGCACGGTCTCCGATCACATCACTAATGTCATTCAGATCAAGCACAGGTGCAAAACTGAAGTCGATGCCTACGGCCAAAACTTCCGTGGCCATGAGCCAACCACATTGTTCGGCCAAGTCGAGGGCTTTTTCAGGTTCGGTTAAGTAAAGTTCGCCAAACTGGCCCATAGCAGGAAGCAGGGTAAAACCATTTTTTAGGCGTTGTACGCGACCACCTTCTTGATCGACAGCAATTAAAATGTCAGGGCGAATTTGGCGCATGTGGTCGGTTAAGGCACGAACTTGTTGTGGTGAGACAATATTTCGACCAAATAAAATCATGCCTCCGACTTGCGGTGCCTTTAATAGTTCAATATCTTCTTGAGTAAGTTCTGTGCCAGCAATGTCGAGCATTAATGCGCCAATCATATTCGGGGGTCCGTGTTGGTATTTTTAGGGAAAAACAATACCTGAATTCTGCAATGTTTTGCTACACTTTGTCAGCACAGATTATGATAAAACTACACGACATAAACAGATTAAGTCATTTAAGATTTTGAAAATATTTAATTCTAGTCCAAAAATGACAAGGCAATTTGGTTCGTAAACCAAGGAAGTACGACAGAGATATGAAACTTCAAACTTTAGCTTGCGCCGTTGCCTTGGCAACAGGTGGTTTATTTTTTACACATGTTGTGAATGAAGCAATTGCGGCAGAAAGTGCGCCAGCAACAACTCAATCGATTCAACCGACACAAGAGCAAGCCTTGGTTTCGCGCCAGCTTGCAACTTTGGTGGATCGTCAGCATTACCTAAATCAGCGTTTAGATGCCAATACATCTAATCGTATTCTAGATTTTTATTTAGACAGTCTAGACCCTGAACATTCGTTGTTCTTGGCATCCGAAGTTGAAGATTATAAAAAACGCTTTGGCCCAAGTTTTGGTGCGAATTTAAAAGCTGGTAATTTGTCTGGCCCTTATGAAATTCATGCACAGTATCGCGAGCGCTTAAAGCAATTCTATAGCTATATTTTGGCTGAACTTAAAAAACCACAAAATTTAAATCAACCCAATGTCGTGATTGAAACTGATCGTGAAAAAGCACCGTTCTTTAAAACTGAAGCAGAACAGCGTGCGCATTGGAACAAAATGCTGGTGTCGCAACTGATCAACCTTACGATCAGTAAAGAAGAAGAACAAGCCAAGCAAAAAGCTTTAAAGGACAATCCTGAATTGGCCAATGGGCAAGATTTAAAAGGCCCAGAAGATTTAACCCCAGTTCAGACCTTAACTAAGCGTTATACCCGTCAATTAGAACGTGTTAGTCGTTTAAAAAGCGATGATGTGTTAGATAAAACACTCAATGCAATGATGCTGACTTATGATCCACACAGTAACTATTTCCCGCCTGTAGATGCGATGGAGCTAAACCGTCAAACGACGTTGCAACTTGAGGGGATTGGAGTATCAATCCGTCCAGAGCGTGGCAATGAAGATTACACCAAAATTGAAACCATTGTAGAAGGTGGTCCAGCGAGTAAATCGGGCCAAGTTAAATCAGGTGATCGCATCATTGGTGTAGCACAAGATGGCGACAAAATGGTGGACGTTGTGGGTTGGCCGAGCAATGAAATTGTGGGCTTAATTCGCGGTAAGCGTGGCACTAAAGTGACGGTACGTTTATTGGGTGCAGGTGCTTCTATGAGTCAAGCACGTAACGTGACGATTGTCCGTGACGTGATTCAAGAAGAAGATGCAGGCGTACGTTCACGTACAGTGGATATTCAGCGTGATGGCAAAAACTATAAGTTTGGTGTGATTGAAATCCCATCATTCTATTTGAACTATCGTGCACGTCGTGCGGGTGCAGATTATCGTTCTGTGTCTGAAGACACCAATAAAGCGCTAAAAGCATTAAATGCTCAAAATGTGGCAGGGATTATTATCGATTTACGTAATAACCCTGGTGGTTCTTTGGATGAAGTATCGCGCATGTTGGGGCAAGTGATTAAATCAGGTCCAGTGGTACAAATTCGCGATGGCAATGGCAATGTCAGTGTGTTTGAGGATGATGATGGTGGCGCACAAACCTATGCAGGCCCATTGGCTGTACTGATTAACCTTGCTTCTGCATCGGCAAGTGAAATTTATTCAGCGGCGATTCAAGACTATGAGCGCGGTATTGTGATTGGTAGTACAACTACAGGTAAGGGTACAGCTCAAGTGCAGTTGGACTCTTTGGCTTATGGTCAAGCAACGCTCACACAACGTAAGTTTTACCGTATTACCGGTGGAAGTACCCAAAACAAAGGCGTGATTCCAGATGTAAAATTGGTTGATATTTACAATGAAGAATTTGGTGAGCGTAAGGCAAAAAATGCATTGCAATGGGACACGATTCCAACAGCACCCTTCAAACGTGAAGGCTCAATCAAAAACTATGTGCCTGACCTAGTTAAATCATCGCAACAACGTGTCAGCCTTGATCCTCAGTTTAAGTATTTAGAGCAACGTACCAGCCTTGCTAAAAAAACTGATGAGCAAAAGCAATTGGTGCTTGATTTACAGCAACGCAAAAAAGAGTTGCTCGATCTTGAGCAAAAGACTTTAGATGCAGAAAATGCACGTCGTACAGCAACAGGATTGAAACCATATAGCAATTGGGAAAGCTATCAAGCTTCATTGGATGCTTTGGTCGAGTCGCGTGCCAAGATGAAAGCAAATCAACGCCCTGCATTGCCTGAGGAAGAAACCTTCGTCAATGAAGCAGCCAATGTACTGTTGGATTATGCAAGTTTACAGGCGAAACATAAGCCAGCTTCTTAAATCATTTTATAAGATGAAAATGAAACCAGTGCATTTATGAATGCACTGGTTTTTTTTTAATGGAAAAGTGACGTAAATCGGTATAAATTAGCAACTTCTGTCAGTTGAGTGACCTAATTCAAATCAAAATTCAGGATTTCGACAAGGGGTAATAAAACGCAGAATAAATACTTGACCTTATACACAGAGTAATGGATTCTTAAGGCAATTGGTTGTTTTATAGGTAGTCTTTTAATAAAAGCCTATTCATCCACCTTTTTTTGTGTGTAGCATTTTGGGTACAAAGAACAATAATCAGAGCTGATGCGGAAAAGCTAAATATGACTCATATACATTATGATTACAGTCTAGTGCTTGGATCAGTATTGGTGACCTTGGTGGTCTGTTATTTAGCAGTTTCTTTAGAACAGTTGGTATTTCGCAGTTCTAAGCCTAAATACGAAAGAATGATCTTGGTGGCAAGCGGTATCATTTTAGGGGCGGCAATCTGGTGCATGCACTTTATAGGTATGCAAGCTAGCACGATGCCTGCACCTTATCATTTTGATTTTGGTTTAACGTTTACTTCATACATTATTGCTTTTATTGCATCTACTTTTGTGGTTTGGTTAACCACACGCCAAACTTTACCATTTGCTCGCTTAATTTTAGGCGCAGTGCTAATGGGGTTGGGTATTTCAGGTATGCACTATACGGGCATGATGGGCCTGATCGTACAACAACATGATATTTACTATGATCCACTGGTGGTAACGTGTTCCATAGTGGTTGCGATTTGTGGCTCTGGATTAACTTTTTGGCTAGCCTTTAAAAAAAAATTAAATCAATACCGTAATCCACTAATTAAATTGGTTGTATCTGCAATATTAACCATGACGATTGTGAGCATGCATTTTATTGGCATGGCTGCGACAAAGTTTATAAAAATAGATGCAACACAAAGCTTGCTTCAGGCCCAATCTAGCCATGATATGTTGCTATTTACCGTGCTCTTTATTACAGCTTTAATTTTTATTGCAGCTTTTAGTGTCGCGCTACTTGAACAACGGTTAGAAGACCGTAATAAGCAACTCTCGAAGGCCAACAAAGAACTGGCCAATCAAGCAGTACAAGACAATTTAACCAAATTACCCAATCGTTTGTATTTAGCTGAATATGTACATTTATTGTTTACGGAGCATCGAAGCAGTCAAGAAAAAATTGCATTTTTATATATCGATTTAGACCGCTTTAAAGCTGTAAATGATGTATTTGGCCATCATGTTGGCGATCAATTGTTGATTCAATTGGCCAATCGTATGCACCGTTTATTGGATCAAGATTCCAAATTATTAAGAATTGGTGGCGATGAGTTTTTGATGGTGTTAGAACACACCGAAACAGAGCATGCTTCACAAGTTGCACAACGTATTTTAGAAATTATACAAGAGAGTTTTTTAATTGCAGGCAAAGAAATTAATTTGTCCGGCAGTATTGGTATTGCGATGTATCCTGAGCATGGCAGTAATTTACAAGACTTATTAATCAATGCCGATGCAGCGATGCTGACCTCGAAATATCAAGGTCGTAATACCTATTCTATCTTTAGCTATACCATCGATCAACACGAAACCAAAAGCCAAACCAAGTTGATTAATGATCTGTATAAAGCGGTTGAAGAACAACAGTTTATTTTGTTTTATCAGCCGAAGTTTAATGCCAGCGATTTAAGCATGTGTGGCGTAGAAGCCCTTATCCGTTGGAAACATCCAACATTGGGTTTGCTGACACCTAATATGTTTATTGGAGGGGCAGAGAAAACAGGCCTCATTATTCCAATGGGATATTGGGCACTTGAGCAAGCCTGTAAGCAGATTCAACTCTGGGAAGACAGCGAAAATGAGCAGTTTCTTCCGATTGCAGTCAACCTCTCTGCGATTCAATTCGAGCATAAACATTTATTTTCAACCCTTGAAACGCTATTTGATCGCTATCGTATTAATCCTAATCATTTAATGATTGAGATCACTGAATCTACAGCCATGCACCATATCGATATTAGTATTCGTACTTTTGAGCATTTACGCAGTATGGGGATCAAGCTGGCTATTGATGACTTTGGTACAGGCCATTCGAGCTTTTTATATTTAAAAAATTTACCTGTGGATGAGTTAAAAATTGATAAAGGCTTTATTCATGATTTAACGGCATCTTCCAAAGAAGAAATGATTTTAGAAAGCATTGTGCATCTGGCGATTAAACTGGGTCTGACCGTGACAGCAGAAGGGGTGGAAACACCTTTGCAAGCGGAAATCTTAACGCGTTTGGGCTGCCAACAAATGCAAGGGTATTTATTGGGATTGCCTGTAGATGTAGTACGCCTAGAGTCACGTGAATATGTTTAATGAGTAAGGTTTAATGCTATAAGGTTAGCTTCAGTGCTGGTTTCTCCATTATGCTGTAGCCAAAATGCAGAAGTGAATTGTGCTTTGAATTAAAGATAAGCTTTATGATGCAGGAGCCAGCTGATCTGTATTTTCGGTTCAAACTGACATGGTGCAAATAAAGTGAACGAATGTTCTATTTTAGAACAGAGGTGTATGATGACAGGTCTGAAATAAATAAAAATAATTATATTTAATAAGTAAGATATTGAAAAATAATAAAAATATTATTTTGGCATGATGTGTGCAATACAGTATTCAAACTTGGATACAAGAATGAGCACATCAATGAACCCAATAAAAACTTTAGGCTGGACTTTAGCGGAATGGAAAGCGGGCTACGCAAACAACACACTTCAACTTGAAGACTTATATGCCTTGGTCGAGCAATTTGATCGCGTAGACCCAGCATGGATTTCAATTGCATCGATAGAACAAATAACTGCGCAGATTGAAGTTTTAAAACAAATTGAAAATGCGACTGCCTTACCTTTGTTTGGTGTGCCTATTGCAGTCAAAGACAATATTGATGTGGCAGGCTTTGCGTCAACGGCTGCGTTTAAATTATTTACTGAAATTAAAACTGAAGATGCCTATGTGGTACAACGCTTAAAACAAGCGGGTGCGATTATTGTAGGCAAAACCAATTTAGATCAATTTGCCACAGGATTGGTTGGTACACGTTCACCATTTGGTGCCGTGCCAAATACTTTTAATCCTGACTATGTAAGCGGTGGTTCAAGCTCTGGTTCAGGCAGTGTGGTGGCGCGTGGTTTAGTCCCGATTGCACTCGGTACAGATACAGCAGGCTCAGGGCGTATACCTGCAGCTTTCAATAATATTGTCGGTTTAAAGCCAACCAAAGGCCGCTTTTCAAATACAGGCTTATTGCCTGCCTGCAAAAGCCTCGATTGCATTTCAATTTTTGCCTTAACCGTCGCTGATGCAACTGCTGTGGCAGAAGTTATGGAAGGTTTTGACGTAGCTGACAGCTATTCACGTGTGAATCCCGCAACAGCGCCTGCAAAGTTCAGCGCACAATTAAAGTTAGCCATTCCAAAACAGTTAGAGTTTTTTGGTGATGCTCAATCGGCGGATGCATTTCAGCAAGCACTGACTGAATTAAAAAACTTAGGCGCAGAACTGACAGAAATTGATTTCAGTGCTTTTAGTCAATTGGCGAGCCAACTTTACCAAGGGTCATGGGTCGCAGAGCGTACTGCTGCAGTTGCAGATTTATTAGAAACATCGGTACAAGACTTTGATCCAACAGTTTTGGAAATCATTCAAAAAGGGCAGCAGTACACTGCGGTGGATGCCTATAACGCCGAATATTTAAAGCAAGAATTGGCTCGAGACATTCAGCAAACCTTGGCCCAATTTGATGCCTTAGTGGTGCCAAGCTCGCCAACCATTCACACACTGGCTGAAATGGCTGAGGCGCCAATTGAAAATAATAGCCACTTTGGCACCTATACCAACTTTACCAATTTAGCAGACCTGAGTGCCATCGCTGTACCTGCAGGCTTTCGTGCCGACGGGCTGCCTTTTGGAATCACATTCATTGCACCGGCTTGGCACGATACGGCTTTAGCAGATTTTGCAGAAAAATGGCAAAACCATCTGAAATTACCCCTCGGTGCAATGGGTAAAACATTGCCTGAAACAGCTTCAGTCATTTCTGCACCATCCGCACAGCATTTTCGAGTTGCGGTTGTGGGTGCACATCTCACAGGCATGCCACTCAATTTCCAACTGACAACACGCCAAGCCGTGCATGTCGAAACCACAACCACTTCTTCCGATTATGCCCTCTATGCACTGCCGGGCACTGTACCGCCGAAACCAGGTTTAGCACGTCAGGAATCGGGTCAAAAAATTATTGTCGAGCTTTGGGATATTCCAAAAGCACGCTTTGGTGAATTTGTCGCTGAAATTCCAACACCGCTCGGTATGGGCAATGTCGAGCTTGCCGATGGACGTTGGGTGAAAGGCTTTATTTGCGAACCCTATGGCCTAAACGGTGCAAAAAATATCAGTGAATTTGGTGGCTGGCGCGCCTATATCCAATCACTGCAAGCAACAACAGCAAAATCAAATTAAAAAATTCGGGGAAATAATCATGTTTAAAACAGTTTTAATTGCAAACCGTGGTGAAATTGCTGTTCGTGCGATTCGTACATTAAAGAAACTCGGTGTTCAGTCGGTTGCCGTGTACTCAGAGACAGACCGTTATGCACAGCATGTCTTAGATGCAGATGTGGCGGTGTCGCTTGAAGGTGTTAAGCCTGCAGAGACTTATTTAAGTATTGAAAAATTGATTCAAGCAGCCAAACAAACTGGCGCTGAAGCAATATTTCCCGGTTATGGTTTTTTGTCAGAGAGTGCCGACTTTGCCCGTGCATGTGAAGAAAATAACATTGCCTTTATGGGGCCAACGGCTGAACAAATTTTAGAGTTTGGTTTGAAGCATCGTGCACGTGAATTGGCAGCTGCCGCCAATGTGCCCATGACACCGGGCACAGGATTATTGGCAAATTTGGATGAAGCACTCGCATCTGCTGCAGAGATTGGTTATCCAATCATGTTGAAAAGCACCGCTGGCGGTGGTGGGATTGGTTTAACCCGCTGTGATGATGAGCAATCATTAAAAGATGCGTATGAAAGTGTAAAGCGTCTAGGCGAGCAGTTCTTTAAAGATGCGGGTGTGTTTCTCGAACGTTTTGTCGATAAAGCTCGTCACGTAGAAGTACAAATTTTTGGTGATGGTTTAGGTCAAGTCGTTGCCTTTGGTGAGCGTGACTGTTCATTGCAGCGCCGTAACCAAAAAGTGGTGGAGGAAACACCAGCACCGCATTTACCAGAAGCGACCCGTCAAAAATTGCACCGTGCTGCTGTAGAGCTCGGACAATTGGTGAAATACCGCAGCGCAGGCACAGTTGAGTTTATCTATGATGCTGCCCGTGATGAAGTGTATTTCCTTGAAGTGAATACCCGTTTGCAGGTTGAACATCCAGTCACTGAAATGGTGACGGGTTTAGATCTGATTGAATGCATGCTCAAAGTGGCGGCAGGTGATGCTTTAGATTGGGAAAAACTCAGCAATATTCAGCCCAATGGCGCTGCCATTGAAGTGCGAATCTATGCGGAAGACCCAGTGAAAAACTTCCAGCCAAGTCCGGGTGTACTCACGGATGTATATTTTCCTGAAGACATTCGTGTGGATACGTGGGTATCTACAGGCACAGAAATTTCACAATATTTTGACCCGATGATTGCCAAAATTATTGTGCATGCCGCAGATCGAGACAGTGCGATTGCCAAGCTAAAAACAGCCTTGGCTGAAACCCGCCTGAATGGCATCAGCACCAACTTGGATTATGCGCATACCGTAGTGTCTGATGCACGCTTTGATAATATGCAAATCTGGACACGTCTGCTGGATGATTTTAAATACGTGCCAAATGTAATTGAAGTGCTGCAACCGGGTACACAAAGTACGATTCAAGACTACCCGGGGCGTGTCGGTTATTGGGATATCGGTGTACCGCCATCAGGCCCGATGGATGATTATGCATTTCAATTGGCCAATCAAGTTGTGGGTAATCCAAAATCGGCAGCAGGCTTTGAGTTTACCTTACAAGGACCAAGTCTTAAATTTCATGCCGATAGCATCGTAGCCTTAGCAGGTGCGCCATGTAGCGCGACTCTAGATGGTGTGAATGTCGATTTTTGGCAGCCGATCAGCATCAAAGCCGGGCAAACTTTGGCACTCGGACAAGTTGAATCGGGTTGCCGTACGTATCTTGCGATCCGCAATGGGTTAAATGTACCTGAATATCTAGGCAGCCGTTCAACTTTTGCATTGGGTAATTTTGGCGGTCATGCAGGGCGAGTGTTGCGCGCAGGCGACATGATTAAAATGGTTAATCCAAGCCTGCCTTTGGATGGATTGGAGCTTGTAACAGCAGCACCGCAAGCTTTGGCAGCAGAGCGTATTCCAAGCTATGGCAAAGAATGGAAAATTGGTGTGCTCTATGGCCCGCATGGTGCACCAGATTTCTTTAAACCTGAATATATTGAAGAATTCTTTGCTTCAACATGGAATGTGCACTTTAACTCAAACCGTTTAGGTATTCGACTAACAGGCCCGACACCAAGCTGGGCACGTGAAAATGGCGGTGAAGCAGGTTTGCATCCATCCAATGTGCATGACTGTGAATATGCTATTGGGGCGATTAACTTCACCGGAGATTTCCCAGTAATTTTGGCGAAAGATGGCCCAAGCCTCGGTGGCTTTGTTTGCCCAGTGACGATTGCCAAAGCAGAACTTTGGAAGATTGGTCAACTGAAGGCGGATGACAGCATCAGTTTCTACCCGATGAGTGTGGAACAAGCCAATGCCTTGGAAGTTCAGCAAATTGCCGATATCCAAAGCTTTGCTCAAGCACCTGAAAAGTCAGAGGTGGCAACTTTTGAATGCAAGCCTGAAGGGATATTGGCGGTTCGTGAAGCAGATATGCATGCGCCGAAAGCAGTCTACCGTCAGGCAGGTGACAGTTACATCTTGCTTGAATATGGCGAAAACGTTCTCGACCTTGCATTACGCTTACGTGTTTATCGACTGATGCAGCTCATTCGTGAAGCGACCATTGATGGCATTTTAGAGCTTTCACCGGGTGTGCGTTCACTGCAAATTAAATATGATGGATTGCGTTTCAGCCAAGCGAATTTAATTCAGTTCTTATTGGGTCTGGAAAATGAGATGGGCGATTTGAGCCAAATCAAAATTCCATCCCGTATTATTCACTTGCCGATGGCATTTGAGGATTCGGCAACTTTAGGTGCTGTAGAACGTTATCAAGAAAGTGTCTGTGCCAAAGCGCCGTGGTTGCCAAATAACGTCGATTTCATTCAGCGCATTAATGGCTTAGACAGCCGTGAGCAAGTCAAAGACATCATTTTTGATGCCAATTACCTGATTTTAGGTTTGGGCGATGTGTATTTAACCGCACCTTGTGCCGTTCCAATTGATCCGCGTCATCGTTTGCTCAGCTCGAAATATAACCCTGCACGTACCTTTACTGCCGAAGGTACAGTCGGTATTGGCGGTATGTACATGTGTATCTATGGCATGGACTCACCGGGCGGTTATCAATTGATAGGCCGTACCTTGCCCATTTGGAATAAGTTTAAAAAGAACAAGCAGTTTGGTGATCAGCAATGGTTCTTACGCTTCTTTGACCAAATTAAATATTACGAAGTAACCGAAGCTGAACTCGATCAATTCCGTGCTGACTTTGCCAATGGCGTTGCTGAAATTAAAATTGAAGAGACAGAGTTTGATTTTGCAGCCTATCAAGCCTTTTTGGAAACAGAAAAGGACAGTATTGCCGAATTTAAAGCACAGCAGCAGCAGGCATTTACAACTGAAGTTGAACGCTGGAAAGATGAGTTCGATGCGCCAGCGGAAATGGAAATCCTGCAAGATGATACCGACTATAGCCAGTATGCAGCTTTAAATGCATCGATGACAGGCAACATTTGGAAAATTTTTGTCGAAGCTGGACAGCCTGTGAAGAAAGGCGATACTGTAGCCATTATTGAAGCGATGAAAATGGAGCTTCCAGTCTATGCTGATGATGACGGCATAGTGAAAGCAATTATCTGCCGTGCGGGACAAACGGTACATAGCGGTGAACCGCTGGTTTATATGGAATAAACATGAGCTCAGCCATTGTTGGGAAAAGCTCAGACAACTTGTCTGAGCTGGTTTTCCAAAAAATAAAAAACGATATTTTTGATTTTCAGCTCAAACCGGGTGCACGTTTTACCGAATCTGAAATTGCAGAATTGTATGAAGTCAGCCGTACACCCGTACGGCAGGCTTTATACCGTTTACAGCAAGATGGTTATGTACGGGTGCATTTTCGCAGCGGTTGGGAAGTGAAGCCACTCAATTTTAAAGCCTACGAAGAACTGTACGATTTACGGATTTTGCTGGAATGCTATGCCATTGAGCAGCTCTGTAAAATGGAACCAGAACAACTCAAACAGGCTTTACAGACATTGGTGAATTTGTGGTGTATTCAGCCTGAACGGTTTTTGCATGATTTAAAAACTTTATCTATGCAAGATGAAGCATTTCACTGTCAATTGGTTGAAGCAATTGGTAATAGTGAAATGGCAAAGGTGCATCGGGATGTGAGTGAAAAAATCCGTATTATTCGCCGTTTAGATTTTTCTAAAGATTATCGTATTGATGCAACCTATGCAGAACATCAAAAGATATTGGAACAGATCCTTAGCAAAAATAAAGATTTAGCCTTGGAGAGTATTCAAGCACATATTATTCAAAGTCGTGATGCTGTGAAAAAAATTACCTTGGAAATGTTGGCTCTATTATAAGCTGGTCAGTCTTTTTTTATTGAACAATAACGAATTCCAAGTTGATTGAAGGCATGACGAAGAAGCGGATGAAATGCGGACTGCTAAAGTGTAATCATGTATTTTGGTGTGTATGTGAGGGTGGAGGAATACCGAAAGAAATCTGCTACAATATCGCCAATTTTTGATTTGATCAGATTTGGTCTTTTGCGCTGCGCGTCTGCAGTAGGTGTCTTTCCATGAGTTTTAAAGATGAATTAGCGACACAGGTCGCTCAGCGTCGTACGTTCGCGATTATTTCCCACCCCGATGCGGGTAAAACCACCATGACAGAAAAACTGCTGTTATGGGGACAAGCAATTCAGGTTGCGGGGATGGTAAAAAGCCGTAAGTCTGACCGTGCGGCAACATCTGACTGGATGGAAATGGAAAAAGAACGTGGGATCTCAATTACCACGTCAGTCATGCAGTTCCCATTCAAAGACAAGATGATTAACCTTCTCGACACCCCAGGGCATGAAGATTTCTCTGAAGATACTTATCGCACATTAACAGCGGTTGACTCTGCACTTATGGTGATTGATGGTGCAAAAGGTGTCGAAGACCGTACGATTAAATTGATGGAAGTGTGTCGTATGCGTGACACACCAATCATTTCATTCGTCAACAAAATGGACCGCGAAATTCGTGAGCCATTAGAATTGCTAGATGAAATTGAAAACGTCCTCAAAATTAAATGTGTACCTTTAACTTGGCCTTTAGGTACAGGTCGTGACTTCGCTGGTGTATTCAACCTCATCGAAGAAAAGTTCTATGTATATAAAGCAGGCTTTGGTTCAACCATTACAGACATTGAAATCCGTGATGGCTATGACTACCCAGACTTACGTGAAAAAGTAGGTGAGTTGGCTTGGGCAGCGTTTGAAGAATCATTAGAACTTGTACAAATGGCCAATGAACCATTGGATCGTGCAGAGTTTTTAGCGGGTCGTCAAACGCCTGTATTGTTTGGTACTGCGCTTGGCAACTTTGGTGTAGACCATGTACTAGATGCATTTAGTAACTATGCACCAGAACCAAAAGCGCACCCAACACAAGACCGTAAAGTGGACGCGACTGAAGAAGGTTTCACAGGCTTTGTATTTAAAATTCAAGCCAACATGGATCCAAAACACCGTGACCGTATTGCCTTTATGCGTATCTGTTCGGGTAAATATGAAAAAGGCCTAAAAATGAAGCATGTACGTCTAGATAAAGATGTGCGTATTTCAGATGCATTAACCTTCTTAGCAGGCGATCGTCAGCATTTAGAAGAGGCGTGGCCGGGTGATATTATTGGTTTGCATAACCACGGTACCATTCAAATTGGCGATACCTTTACATCAGGTGAAAAGCTTCAATTCACAGGTATTCCACACTTTGCACCAGAAATGTTCCGTCGCGTACGCTTAAAAGATCCATTAAAATCTAAGCAGTTACAAAAAGGCTTAAAAGAACTTTCGGAAGAGGGTGCAACACAGGTGTTCATGCCTCAAAACAGTAACGACTTGATTGTTGGTGCTGTCGGTGTACTTCAGTTTGAAGTGGTTGCATACCGCTTGAAAGAAGAATACAAAGTGGATTGTGTATACGAGCCTGTCAGCATTAACACCGTACGTTGGGTATCGTGTGATGATGAGAAAAAATTCAATGAATTTAAGAAAAAAGCACATGACCAATTGTCTGTCGATGGTGGTGGTCATTTAACCTATCTTGCACCGAGCCGTGTGAACTTACAGCTAATGCAAGAGCGTTATCCTGATATTGTGTTCCGCAATACCCGTGAACACTAAAAATATGCTTTAGTTTTACCAGTATCTGATTTATTGAAAACAGCTTCTTAGGAAGCTGTTTTAATTTGTGATAAATTTAACTTAACTTTTATAGGTTATTTGCTTGTTATGAAGCTACTTCAGCACACCGCCTTTTTGTCATTCATCGCACTCAGTATTGGATTGAGTGGCTGTAATGATCGTGCAAAACAGCAAGCATCCGATGCTAAGGTTGCTTCAGAACCAGTACAGGCTA
Source organism: Acinetobacter sp. SWAC5 (assembly GCF_003419885.1). Lineage (NCBI taxonomy): Bacteria > Pseudomonadati > Pseudomonadota > Gammaproteobacteria > Moraxellales > Moraxellaceae > Acinetobacter > Acinetobacter sp. SWAC5. The sequence continues at coordinate 19,274 of NZ_QUWR01000004.1, read as the reverse complement.
CACCCAAAAAAGAATTAGCAGAAGTATTGCCGTACCTAAATATTCAAGAACAAACAGCACAAATCGCTTTGCCTTTTTGTGAAACTAAAAATTGTATTGAGTTAGAAATTCAAACCTTAAAAACCAAAGATAGCTGGTTAAATACGTGGATTGAACAAAAGCAGGCGCAAGTGATTCAAGACCAAATTGGCTTAAAGCAACAAATGAGTTTGCAGCAAGCTGTGAATGCTTATGTTAAAAAATCGGATGCATGGCAAGCTGAATTTAAGGCCAATCATGCTTATGAGTTGGCGGTATATACGCGAATTCCGTATCAGCGGAATCAATTTGTGTTGATGCAAGTGGGGGGCGATAGTGCCCAAGAAAATATTAAAGTAAAAGAGCGGTATTACTTTTTTGTCGCGGACCGCCGTACGCAAAAAAACTTAACCGCGCTTGATATTATAGAGCCAAAACAACAGGCTAAAATGGACGCTTTTGTACAAAAAACCTATGCCCAATGGCTCAAAGAACAAAATACATTGGTGCGTAAGGATGCACCTAAAAAATTATATTGGGGACAGGCAGACTGGTTCTTTGACCAAGAAGGTATTGGTCTGCATTATCGTTCTAACGAAATTGTCAAAGACGGGCAACAGTTGGATATTTATTTAACCAAAGAACAAACCCAACAAGTATTAAAAGCGGATATTTACCCTTCCATGTTTTAAGTAAAATGCTGAAATCTGATATAAATATGTATTGGTTTAGTGATGGAAATAGGTGCATTTTGTGTATGGAAAATGACAAAGCACGCAATCACTGACATGATGTAAGCGCACCTTTAGGCTATAGGTTAATAAAATGTTAAAACATAAAAATATAGGATTATTCAGCATTTTAGTGTTGTCCATGGGCTTAGTTGCATGTCAACCACAGCAAGCTGAGCCTAAGGCAGAGCCTGAAAAAGCGACCAAGCCTGCGCCAGACCTCAGTGCCAAATTAATTGGTGATTCAGAAAAATTAAAAATTCAATTGCCTGAGTGTGATGGCAAAAGTTGCCCTGAAATTTCGTTGGATCGCTTAAACAGTAATCAAAGCTTTATTGATGAATTTATTGATCAGCAAATTTTACAGCAATTGGGAGCAATGCTTTCTGTAGAGCCTGAACAGAAAAAGGCAAACCTAGCAGCCAGTGAAGCTCAGGTAGCATCCGAGGCAAAATCACTGGCCGATGTACAAACACCACAAGTGAAAATGCAGCAGCAACTTGAACCCTATCTACAGGCTTTTGTGGCGTTGGATAAAGAGCTGAAAAATTTAAGCTCAGCCCAAAAAATCAGTCTGATGATTAAGCCTAAAATCTTAAATTCAGGTGAGCCGATTGCGACTGTTGTTTTGAATAGCAGTAGCTATTTGGGCGGAGCGCATGGCGCGTCGGCACAGCAGTATTATAACTTTGATCTCAAAAGCAAAAAATTAGTAACTTTAGATGCACTACTTTTAGCAAAGCAAAAGCCACGTTTAGAACAATTAGCACATGAGGCATTTAAAACATGGGTCATCGATGCCAAGTTGGCAGACAATGTGCAAGATTATGAGCAGGCGTGGAAATTTAAGCTGAGCGATAATTATTATTTGTCTAAAGAGGGTCTGATTTTACAATACGGTGAATATGACATTGGACCTTACGTCGTGGGGCTACCTCGTTTAACGATTCCATACGCTCAGTTGGAAACAGTGCTTAAAGCACAATATTTACCAGCTAAAGTAGAAACCGTTGCATCTGAAGCACAACCAAAACCTGCATCGAAATAATTCATGTATTTATTTGATACGCACACGCATTTTGATGTGCCTGACTTTGATGGCGATCGGGCTGAACTCGCACAGGCTGCAAAGGCGGTAGGCGTAGAGGCTTTGGTGCATATTGGTTTTTTACAATCACGCTTTGCAGAATTAATTCAGAGTCATCATTTTGTACAACAGCTGCCAAATGCACCACGTAGCTATTTAGCGCCAGGCTTGCATCCATTTTATATTGAACAGCACCGTGAACAGCATTTGTTTGATCTAGAACAGATTTTACAAACAGAAACGTGTGTGGCCATTGGTGAAATTGGTTTAGATACTTTTATGCCACAGCATAAACAGCCTGATATTTTTGCACAGCAACAGTATTTTTTTGCCAGTCAAATCACGCTGGCACAACATTATCAAAAGCCAATTTTATTGCATATTCGTAAGTCTCATGCTGAAGTCTTAAAAATGCTGAAAAGCCAAAAGTTTCGGCATGGTGGCATTGCACATGCTTTTAGTGGTGGGGTGGAAGAAGCCAAAGCTTTTGTTCATTTAGGCTTTAAAATTGGCGTGACAGGGCAAATTACGAACCCAAATGCCAAGAAACTACATAAGGTCGTGCAGGCTTTAGGGCCTGAACATTTGGTATTAGAAACAGATTGCCCAGACATGACACCGCTGTGTTGTCAGTTGGGTGATGGTAGCCGAACGCGAAATACGCCTGTCAATTTGCCCTATGTTTTACAGGCTTTGGCACAAAGTCTTGGGCAAGATGAACAGAAACTTGCAGACCAGTTATGGCGCAATAGTTTGGAAGCTTTAGCATTGTCTTAAATGTTGCTCTTGGTTGAGCTGAAGCGAAGCTGGAGTGATAAAGTTTAAAAAAAGGTGCATTATGCAATGTCTAAAATGCTTTAGACTTGGCATTATGCTTTAAAATTTTTTCGAGTGAGATTCACATGGCACAAGGACTATTGGCAGGTAAGCGCTTTTTAATCGCAGGGATTGCCAGCAAATTATCAATCGCATTTGGTATTGCACAAGCATTACATCGTGAAGGTGCTGAACTTGCTTTTACTTACCCAAATGAAAAATTAAAAAAACGTGTTGATGATTTTGCAGAACAATTTGGTTCAACTTTAGTGTTCCCATGTGATGTTGCTGTAGATGCAGAAATTGATACAGCTTTTGCAGAACTTGCAAAACATTGGGACGGTTTGGATGGCGTTGTGCATTCAATTGGTTTTGCACCTGCGCATACGCTAGATGGCGACTTTACTGAAATTACGGACCGCGATGGCTTTAAAATTGCGCATGACATCAGTGCCTATAGCTTTGTAGCAATGGCGCGTGCAGCGAAGCCTTTATTGCAAGTGCGTCAAGGTTGTTTATTAACACTGACTTACCAAGGTTCTGAGCGTGTGATGCCAAACTACAATGTCATGGGCATGGCAAAAGCATCTTTAGAAGCTGGTGTACGTTACTTAGCATCAAGTTTGGGTGCAGAAGGTATTCGTGTGAATGCAATCTCTGCAGGTCCAATTCGTACCTTAGCCGCTTCGGGGATTAAATCATTCCGTAAAATGCTCGACTTGAATGAAAAAGTTGCACCATTACGCCGTAATGTAACCATTGAAGATGTGGGTAATGCAGCATTATTCCTATGTTCACCTTGGGCAAATGGTATTACAGGCGAAATTTTATATGTAGACGCAGGCTTCAATACTGTCGGTATGAGCGCTGAATTAATGCTGGATGCTGAATAATTCGCTTTCAGTTCCCTCTCCTTTTGGGAGAGGGCTAGGGAGAGGGTTATTTCACCCTCATCCCAACCTTCTCTCAAAGGGAGAAGGAGCCCTTAAAAAGGCAATAAAAAAGACCGCAAATGCGGTCTTTTTTATATCTGAGGCTTTACGATTAAGCTTGGCCTTCAGCAGCAGCGGCTTGAGCACGTTGCATATTCGCTTCGAATTCAGCATCGAAGTTGATTGGTGTAAGAAGCAACTGAGGGAAGCTACCTTTAGTAACCATATCATTTACTGCTTCACGCAAGAATGGGAACAAAATGTTCGGGCAGTATGCACCAAGAATGTACGGAAGACGTTCTTCTTCTACCGCATCAATCAAGAAAATACCTGATTGTGTTACATCAACGATAAATGCTGTATCGCCCGCATTGTTTGCTTGAACAACAACTTTTAAAGAAACTTCAAAATGAGTTGGGTCAACTTTTTCTGCAGAAGAAGAAAGGTTGATGTTTAACTCAGGTTGCCATTCTTTAGTAAAAACTTGTGCCCCAGGTACTTCAAAAGAAATATCTTTAGTGTAAATGCGCTCTAATGCTAATTGTGGAGCTTGTTGTTCTTCACTCATTCTTTAATCCTTAATATGAAGAGATGATGTTTATTGGCGATTAAGCCAATAAATCATCGAGTTTGCCTTCACGCTCTAAAGCATAAAGTTGATCAAAACCGCCAATAAATTGTTCACCAATAAAGATTTGTGGCACAGTGCGGTGGTTAGTGCGTTGCATTAACTCAACACGAACTTCAGGCGCTTCATTGGATAGATTAACTTCTTTATAAGCTACGCCTTTGCGCTCAAGGAGCTGTTTTGCACGAATGCAGTATGGACAAACAGTAGTAGAATAAATCGTTACTTCAGCCATGTTAAATCTCCTCAATCTTTATTTTGCTTTAACCAAAGGTAAGCCTTGAGCTTTCCAGTTGCTGATGCCGCCATCTAAGCGATAAGCATCTGCGTGTCCAACTTGTTGTAAAGCTGAACCTGCGACTTGACCCAAATTACAGACGAATACTAATGGACGATCAGAAGTTTTAAGTTCATCAAGATGCTTTGTAATTTGGCTGTATGGAATGTTACGGCTACCGCTGATATGACCTTCACGGAAATCTTTAGCATCACGTAAATCAATCAACATTGCATTTTTAGCTTTAACTAAAATACCCAATGATTGCGGTGAAATTTTACGACCATTACGTTGGCCTTCAAGGATAAAGAACAGCACTACCAATACAGCGAGCGTTCCAAATAAGAAGGGGTGATTCCCCATAAATTCGAACCAACGTTCCACAAGTCACCTAAATTACAATTCAAAAATTGCCAAGAGTATAGCTCATAAATATGGTGATCAAAATCACCGCTTCAAGTGCTGCAACAGAATAAAACTAATTTTTTTGCTGAGCTTCCGTAATTTCATCAATTAAACGTAAGAAGCTGTCTAGGCGACGTTGCAAAATTTGACCTTCTTCGGCAGCAATACGCAACGCACATTTTTTCTCATGTTTATGGGTACAGTTACGGAATTGGCAATGGCCGAGTAAATTATGAATCTCAGGGAAACCATTTTGCACATTTTCTGTATCTAAATGCCAGAGGCCAAATTCACGAATTCCGGGGGAGTCAATTAAGGCAGCATTTTCACCAAAGGAAATTAAGCGTGTCGAGGTCGTGGTATGTTGCCCTAGTGCTGAGTTTTCAGAAATGATGTTGGTCTTTTGCAGCGCATCTGGAACAATGGTATTAATGAGCGAGCTTTTGCCTACGCCAGATTGCCCCACGAATACAACGGTTTCGCCAGCTAAACGACCAGCCAATTCCGATAAATCACCATCTGACTGTGTCAGTAAAACTTCATAACCTAAGTTTTTATACTCTTGCACAATCGTTAGAATAGGGTCGTTTTCTTTGACCAAATCCATTTTATTGAGCACCAATAATGCAGGGATATTGGCATCTTCACAGGCCACTAAATAGCGATCGATCAAGCTAGGAGCAACCTCTGGAAAGGCCGCAAATACAATCACAATCAGACTGACATTGGCGGCTACAGGCTTCACTTTGTGATAGCGGTCTGGACGTGTAAGCAATGATTGGCGTGGATGAATTGCGGTAATAATCCCGAGGCCCGTATTGGGGTCGGCTTGCCATTTCACGCGGTCACCGGTTACCAATGCTTCTAAATTGGTCCGAGTATGACAGCGCCAGATACTGCCCAATTCAATCGCTTTCCAAAATGGCTCAGGTTCACCGGCAGCAACAGTTGGCTTTTCGGCATGAACAGCAGGTTCAGTGAGCGCTTGAACTTCAAGTTGCCGCCCATAATGTTGTACCACCAGTCCCTCAAGATCATTCGATGTATCGATGTCTTCTTGACGAGATTTATGCTGTTTTTGAATGCGGCGCTGCTGTTGTTCGGTCAGGCGGCGCTTGCGAATTAAGGCCATTCGTGTCCTAAAAAACCATGGAAACTAGACCGCAAAAATAGCATGAAGCGGGGGCTAATTACAGCGCAGGCCCAATAAATTTGCTACTATAGATTTTTTATGCCTAATAAGATTGCACATTTATGAGCAGCACACCGGATACTCGCCTCATTTGGATTGACCTAGAAATGACAGGTCTCGATACAGATAACGATCAAATTATTGAAATTGCAACGATTGTGACGGATGATAATTTGAATATTCTGGCAGAGGGGCCTGTGCTTGCGGTACATCAATCAAATATCATTTTAAATGCGATGGATGAGTGGAATACACGTCAGCATGGTCAATCAGGTCTGATTGAACGTGTACGCCGTAGTAAATTGTCGGCGCAAGATGTAGAACAGCAGACTTTAGAATTTTTGAAAAAGTGGGTAAACCCAAAAACTTCACCAATGTGCGGTAACTCAATTTGCCAAGACCGCCGCTTTATGCACCGTTTAATGCCTGAGCTTGAGCAATTCTTCCATTACCGTAACCTAGATGTTTCAAGTGTTAAAGAGCTGGCAAAACGCTGGCGTCCAGAAATTATGGGTGGCTTGAAAAAGAATGCCTCTCACTTGGCAATGGATGACATCCGCGATTCGATTGCAGAACTCAAATACTACCGTGAATACTTCTTTATTATGAATAAAGACTAAGTTGTGGTGGAGCAAAAAGGGGCGAAAGCCTCTTTTTTTATGGTGCCGAGTTGTGCAAGACCTTATTTGCCAGATTGGGCATGATGAATTTTTTTTAAATAAAAGGCTTCAAAGATGACCCATAAACACAGCATCACAATAAATTGCTGCTCACTTTCATAATGCGCAAATACGACCAAGCTAAATAGAGTTAAAAATAACACTCGAATAATGATACTTAAATTTAGATTTTTCTTTTGATACATTAAAATGAGTGTTGCATAAGCCAAAATAAGCAAAGCATTGAGACACAATAAAAAAGTAAAAAACGTCATCAGCTTGCACCGTTGAATTTCACATTGTTTAAATTATTTTAGTTTAAATTTTAATCAAAATAATTGTGCGGAATTTATCAAACAAGCGCAAGCGAACTGTGCTGTGAAAATATTAGCGCAGTCAACACAGACTAAATTTGTTAGACTAGCGCTCTTGTTTTTGCTGTTTTGAACCTTTATGACCGACTTACTTCAAGATGATGAATATGACCGCCGTTTTGCTGGCGTCGCTAAAATTTATGGCGAAGAAAACTTTAATCATTATGAAAAAAGCCATGTGATGGTCATTGGTATTGGTGGTGTAGGTTCATGGGCAGTTGAGGCACTGGCACGTACAGGTATTGGCGAATTAACGCTGGTTGATATGGATGTAGTGGCTGCATCCAATATTAACCGTCAGTTGCCTGCTATGAGCACGACTTTAGGTCATGAAAAAATTGAAGTGATGGCTGAGCGCTGTCGTGCAATCAACCCTCGCATTAAAATTAATTTAATCGATGACTATTTAACGCCAGAAAATGTCACAGAGCTTTTGGCGGGCAATCCAGATCTGATATTAGATTGTATTGATGATGTGAAAGCCAAATTTGCCCTGATGTTGCACTGTCGTTTTAACAAAGTACCTCTGATTGTTTCGGGTGGAGCAGGGGGTAAACTCGATCCGCTTAAAATTCGTGTGGCAGATTTATCCAAGACAGAACAAGACCCTATGTTGGCAAAACTACGTACACAACTGCGGAGTAAAGGCATTTGTAAAAAGCCTAAAGATAAGTTTGGAATTACCTGTGTGTATTCAATAGATAACCCATTTTCAAGTGCAGATGTCTGCCCAAGTGCAGGCTTACGCTGTGGTGGTTATGGTTCTGCTGTGGTGGTTACCTCAAGCTTTGCCATGGTGGCTGTGGCTGAAGTGCTAAAAAAATTAGATCACCTTGCAAGCAAAGCTAAGTCAGCCTAAATCAGGTATTGAGTTATGAGTGCCATGTCAACGTGTATCTTGGAAACGAATTAAACCAAGATGAGACATGGCCAAAACAATTACAAATAATAATCAAATAAACTCATCAATTTACGAAGTATTGATAAAAAGAAATAATTAAGGGCTTGGAAAAAAGCTTAAAATTTGCTTAAAATACGCTCGAATTAAAAAATCAAATTTTTATAATAGATAATAATTATGCAAAGTCATATCTTTGCTGCATTAGAAAAATTAGGCTTAAGCCCACAAAAGCGTGCTATTCATGTTCAGTTTTCTAATCCAGCCTTAAACACACAAGTTTTCCTACAGCGCATTGATGGCGAACATTTAATTAACCAAGGTTTGAGTGCAGAACTCATTTGCCTTTCGACAGATGCACTCATCCCTTTAAAAAACTTTTTGGGTGCTCAAGTCGCAGTCGATCAAGTCTCTGATCGCGGACAATTGATCCGTACAACGGGCATTATTACGGAAGCAGTCCAAGGGCAAAGTGACGGCTCATTAACGCTGTATAAACTCCGCGTGCAAGATGCAACATCTTTATGGCATAAGCGTCGTAATAGTCGTGTGTTTATGAATAAATCTGTACCTGATGTGGTGCAGCTTCTTTTTAAAGAATGGCAACAAAAAAGCCCACTGTTTGCCACCGCTTTAAGTTTAGATACTTCAGGCTTACAACGCGAATATGATGTTCGTCCATTTATGATGCAGTCGAATGAGACGGATTATGACTTCTTAACGCGTTTACTGCGCAGTGAAGGTATCAATTGGCTGATTGATGAAACGCAAAATAGGGTGATGCATGCTTCAGAGAGCATTCAGCCACAAAAGTTACGTTTAATTGATGATAATAGCCAATACAGCGCACTTGCGCGTCGTTCTATACGCTTTCATCGCAGTAGTGCTACAGAGCAACAAGACAGTATTACGAGCTTTATTGCACAGCGTAGCTTGCAACCTACCGCAGTACATGTACAACGCTGGCAAGCAGATAGCCTGAGTCAAGAAGAAGGCGCAGGTTCTGTACAAAGTAGCCACCAACATAGCGATAATCAAGACAATGCCAGCTTGGGTTTAGAACAGGCATGGCATGCCAGCCCAGCGTGGATGCAAGACCTGAACGGTGAAGATGGGGCGACGGCTTCGGGCGGTTCGCAAATTGAGCGTCTCAATCAACAATTGAACCAATATCATGCGCTTCAAGCAAAACAATTTAGTGCACAGAGTACGGTGCGTGATACCCATGTCGGTTATTGGTTTGAGCTACAAGAACATCCAGAAATAGACCAACACAGCGGTGCAGATGCAGAGTTTTTGATTGTCGGAAAATCTTTTTATAATCAAAACAACTTACCGAAAGATTTGAATACACAAGTCAATCAGCTGATTCAACAGAGTCAATGGTCAATTAAAAATTTGGCAGATGAAGATGAACGACAAGCCAATACGCTGAGTTTACAACGACGTAATATTGCATTTGTCCCTGAGTATCACATCGAACAGCATCGCCCAAATGCTTATGCACAGCGTGCAAAAGTGGTTGGGCCAGCAGGTGAGGAAATTCATGTCGATAAGTGGGGGCGGATTAAAGTTCGCTTCCTTTTCACTCGTAGCGATGACCACAGCCATGATGGGGGCGCAGGCAGTAATGATACCGATACGGACTCTGCTTGGGTGGATGTTTTAACCCCATGGGCGGGTGAAGGTTATGGTGCACGGTTCTTACCACGTATAGATGAAATTGTGGTGATCGATTTCTTTGACGGCAATATTGACCGACCTTTTGTGGTGGGACGTATTCATGAAGGAGCACGTAACCCAACCAAATTTGATAATAAAGGACAATTGCCAGACACCAAAAAAATTGCAGGTATCCGTTCCAAAGAGGTCGCAGGGCAAGGTTTTGGACAGCTTCGTTTTGATGACACTACAGGTCAAATATCAACACAACTGCAAAGCAGTCATGGCGCAGCGCAGCTGAATTTAGGTAAGCTCAGTCATCCGAAAGATAAAGAAAGCAGTGCAGACCGAGGCGAGGGCTTTGAACTGCGGACTGATCAGTGGGGCGCAGTTCGGGCAGGGCAAGGTTTATTACTCAGTACACATTCACAAGGGCAAGCCTCAGGCATGCACTTGGATGCCCAAGAAGCAAAACAGCAATTGGAAGGGAGTTTAAACAGTAGTAAAGCGCTCAGTGAGGTGGCTAAGAATCAGCAAACTGATCCATTAGAAGTATTGGATAATATTAAGGGTTTTATTGATAGCTTAAGTAAAACCGATCCGAAACAGGCTGATGCCTTTAAAACAGCTGTAATGGTCTTGGCTTCACCCAATTCTATCGCTTTGAGTACAAATGAAGATATTCATATTTCTGCAGATGGGCAGATCAGCCAAAGTGCGAGTGACAGCATTAACTTAAGTACTCAAAAGAGTTTAATTGCACATGCAAGTAAGAAGATTAGCTTATTTGCAGCGCAAGAAGGCCTACGTGCTTTTGCTGGTAAAGGAAAGGTTGAGATTCAGGCTCAGGGCGATGGTGCAGATTTGATTGCACGTAAAGGCATTCAAATTATTTCAACCGAAGATACGATTTATATTACCAGCCCGAAAGAGATTAATTTAACTGCAGGCGGTTCACAGATCAAAATTAATGGATCTGGTGTTTTTTCGACTACTGGTGGGAAATTTGAAGCAAAGGCAGGGCAGCATCAGTTTGTAACAGGATCTAAAAAAGATTATAAAATTCCTTTTTTACCTCAAATATCTCAAGGCAAAGCATATTCTAAAAAGTTTATTATTAAAGATTCAGATAATAATTTAAGAAAGAATATTAATTATTTTATTTTCTATGAAAATGGAGATGTGGAAAGTGGTAAAACAAATTCCAATGGTGAAACACATTTAATTGAAACTGATCAAAGCCAGAAATTTTATATTCATTTTGATGGAAAATTTGAAAATGATTTATCATTTCAAGAAGAAATAGGTAAATAAAAATGACTAAGCCTTATAAAGCTAAATTTAGAGTAGTACTTAAAGATAGATACGCGCAATCAGTTGGTTTTTGGGGGGCAAAATATAGAATTGTTTATTCGGAAGGTGGAGATAAACCAATTGTAGAAAATATTTTTGCATCAAAAGATGGTTATACGGTTTTAATATCCTCAAAAACGCCTGTAAAAATTAGAATAGAGTTATTTAATCCAAGTAAAGGATATTATGAGATTCCAACGTATGAAGTGAGTTTATCAGAAGTTGAAACCTCTTTAAAAGAAAACGTGAAAACAGTTCAGATTGAAAAGGGGTATTTTAAACTTAAAATTTTTGATCCATTTGGGAAGTTGTTAGATAAAAATCATTTTGAATACAAGATTTTAGCAAAAGAAAATGATAAGAATGGTAAATCTTTGATTATAAAAGATTGGTCGAGTTTCAATACAAATGGATTTACGGATCTTATATCTACTGATAAGGGATTAATTTCATTAGGGTCTTCAGTTGATAATTTTCGGAGTAGATTTTATACTCGGCCATACTTGGATATTTATCTGAGACATAAAAAAACTAAATTAGAAATTATCAGAGAGGAACGTGCAATAGCAGTTGGTTCTGATAAATTGTATCGAGAATGGAAAATAGATAGAAATGCTTTACAAACTTTCACTAAGCCTAGAGGAAATCAGAGTACAGCATTAATTAATGAGTTGAAATTTTCTAGAGATATTAAAGTATTATTATCATTATCTAAAGGTAAAACTTATATTGCTAAAAGGGATGATGGTGGTGTGTTATTTAATAATGCATTAAAGCAAAATAGTTTTATAAATTGGCAAGATGGGCAGGAAGTAATTTTTAAAGTGCCTGCGAGATTTAAAGGGGGGATAATTATAAGTGATAAAAATGGAAAAGAAATTGAAATGATAAATATCGGGGCATTAGATGGAAAGATTTATAAGTCTAATGAAAAGCCAAAGACAATTTCGATTTTAAAACAACCATTGGTTGATGGAAGAAAATCTAATAAGCAAGATTTTAATGGTAACGAATATGCTCAATATTGTATTGATATAAATTATAATGGGCCAGATAAGAAGTTTTCATTAGAGGATATGAAAGATCCTAAAAAATGTAATGATAAAGAGTTTAAGAGTATTTGGAAAAGCATAAAAGAAACATTTTCATTTGATAATAGTGCTACTTGGTGGAATGTAAGCGTAGGTGTCGCTACAGCTTCACTAGATGTGGCAAAACGAGTAAGTATTATTGATAAATTTTTTAAACCTTTCTTTAATGTTATGGGAGTTGCTGCTTCACAAGCTGTATTTATTATAAAAAATTTGGGTAATCATAATGGTCTATTCTTTATTGGTTTAATCAGAGGGCGTGCATATTTTCATTATGCAAAGTTTGCAGCAAACTCCAAAGATGTGCTAACTCAAGTATTGCCAAGAGAGGTTGCTTTTGATTTTAGCCCGAAGGGAACGGTCAAAGGATCGCTAGCAGGTTTGATTGTAGGTGGAGCTATTGAAATTCAAAAATGGGCAAAATTACCTACTAGCCAAAAAGATATTACAGATCTTTTAGCAAATCTTACGGGAATGGCTGTAAAAACAATAGTTGGAACTTGGTTAGGCGTTCTAATTGTAAGTCTTGTAGTTGGTGGAGGTCCAATTGGTGTCGTTATTGGTGTCGGAGTATTAGTTGGTATTGCAATCGGATGGGCCCTCGACTACTTTGATGAAAAATTTGGTTTTACTGAGGGATTAAGGGATTTTTACAATCATTTACAGACTTGTACTCAAAACACGATGGTGGAAATAACTGAAAAGGGAAATAAGTTATTATGGCTTAATTATACATTGCCATCCTGGTTATTTTGAGAATTATTATGTCTATAAAATTAACAAAGTTTGATTCTGATTTCTTTATAAAAAATCAATTTATTTTAAATGTTGCTATAGGTGTTTTTGGTTTTTTATTTGCCTTAACAATTAATGGTGGATTTGAGAAGGATTTATTAAAATTTATTTATTTATTTTACTTTATTTTGGTTTTATTTTTTTATTTCAAACTTAAGCGTGGAAAAAACTATATATCATATTCTAGGCATAGGATATTAGGGCATATTTTTGTATCTTTTGTGTTTTTTATTATTGGTTTTACATTGTTAATTGAGGTGAATCCGATTTTTTTATATTTTGGAATTTTATTTTATTTTATTTTATCTGTTTTTTTATTTTCTAAAAATTTAAAAAACAATGAAAATTATGATAAATTTCTTTTAGATAAAATAAATAATCCTGAAGAAATGACTTTGCATGAGTTTTATGAGTATTTTGATGGTCTAGTTAATAAAAAAAATAAATTTGCACCAATAATGGTATTTTTAGGTATGCAAGTGGGGTTGATTATTTTTCTGAATGGTTTTTTAAAAAATGATGAGTATTTTGGCCCTATTTTTATTGTTGCTGTTTTTTTGTTGATAGCTTTTTATATTTTAAATAAAACATTCTTTTATTTGATGATACCTTATAATTTTTTACTTAAGATAGACAAAGAAGTTTAGTTTTTTAATGCGGTATTTGGCGGGCTTTAATTTTTTTCAGCAATTTAATGAAGAAACAGATGAAAAAGTTGCCTTAAGTTATCTGTTGTTTGAACAGCAAGCTTATCTTCAAGGCATTGATTTTCAATTGAAGCGTGGCAAGCACTAGCTCAAGTTTGCCTTTAATGATCAAGTAAAACTCATTGCTGCTTTTGTGGATGGACAGGTAGAGCCAGTGTCACGTTATGAATATGATGCGCAAGGCAATTTAATAAAGGCCGTAGATCAAAATGGTCACGTGCGCAGCTATGAATATAATGATGCGCATCAGCTGACCCGTTATGCCGACCGTACAGGGCGCGGGCATAATATTCGATATGAATCAAAAGAAGCAAATGCCAAAGCCATAGCGGAATGGGCAGATGACGGCAGTTTTAAGACCCGTTTGGAGTGGCATCCGCGATTGCGCCAAGTTGCGGTCTATGATGCTTATGATGTGCCGACCTATTACTATTTTGACTTAGATGGTTTCACCTATCGCACACGCTTAGCCGATGGCCGTGAAAAATGGCTATCGCGTGACAGTCAAAAACGCATTACCCGTCAAATTGATTTTGCAGGCCTAGAAACAGAACAAGTTTATAACGAGCAAGATCAGCTAATTAAAATTGTACAGCCGAATGGAGGCATCATCCGTTTTGCCTATGATGAAGCAGGAAATTTGACGGAAACCAAAGATCCAGAAGGTCATATCTGGAAAAAAGAATACGATGCAGACGGTAATGTAACGAAGGAAATTAATCCTTTAGGACATAGCACGCAATATAAATACAACAACGATAATCAAATTGTCGAAATCATTGATGCCAAAGGCGGCGCTAAAAAAATTCAATACAATGATTTGGGGCAAATGACCGCATATAGCGATTGTTCAGGTAAAGAAAGCGCATGGGAATACGATGAAGAAGGCGCACTGACTGCCTAGCAGTCTGCTGATGCGCAGCAAGTCAAATATATCTACAGCTCAGATGGCAAAGACAAAGGCCAGCTTAAAGCAATTGTCTACCCTGATGGTTTAAAAGAACAATTTGAGCATGATGAAGAAGGGCGTTTGCTCAAGCATACGGATACCAAAGGTTTAAGCACGCAGTACCGTTATAATGCTGCGGGTTTGCTCGAACAGCGTATAGATGCGAACCGTCATCAAATTGGCTACCAATGGGATCAGCAAGGTCGTATTCAAAAGCTGATCAATCAAAACTATGCAGAATATTTATTTGAATATAACCGTTATGGTCAATTGGCGCGTGAACAGGCTTTCGATGGCGAAGAAAAATATTATAGCTACAATGAAAACGGTCAGCTGTTCCAAATCCGTCAGCCGAATGTTTTTACTCAATTTGCATATTTTGCTGATGGCGCAATCGCTTCAAAAACTTATACCCATGTACAAACTCGTGTAAGTCAAATAGAAGAATTTGAATACAACATGAATCATCAATTGAGTAAGGCGACGAATAAAGACAGTCAAATCGATTTTTATCGCAACGCGCTTGGCCAATTGGTCCGTGAGCATCAGCATTATAAAGTGCCGCATTTCACTCCGCTGACGGCTGTGCTGCGTTATGAATATGATGTGCTGGGAAATTTAGCTCAAACGATTCGCCCTGACGGACAGGTTCAAAGCAATTTGAGTTATGGTTCAGGGCATATTTATGGCATTGCGTTAAATAAAAAAGACATGGTGGCATTTCAGCGCGATGACTTGCACCGTGAAACAGCGCGGATGCTCGCCAATGGATTGGTTCAAAGCAAAAATTATAATGATGTAGGTTTACTCAGTTCGCAGCTGATTCAGCCAGAGCAAGAGACTCTAGGGCGAGTACAGCATCAGGCGGAACGGCAGTATCATTATGATCAAAATTATCTACTCACGCAGGTGGACGACAGCCGTTTAGGCAAGCTGAATTATCAATATGATGCGGTTGGCCGTTTGATACAGAGCAAAAGTATGCATAAAATGGAAAGCTTTACTTTTGACCCTGCAGGGAATTTGATTGACTCCCTTGCTACACAAGCGTCTCAAGCGAAAAGTAATTTGATCGCTCAATATAAGGGTAAAAACTATAAATACGATGCACAAGGCAATGTGATTGAAAGCAGCCATGCAGGCAAATGATTAAAACTGACGTGGGATAATCTGAACCGTTTGATTCGCAGTGATCATAATGGTCAAGTGACCGAATATGGGTATGATGTATTTGGACGGCGTTTATACAAGAAAAATCAAAATGCGCAAACCCTGACCTTATTTGGCTGGGACGGTGACTTGATGATTTGGGAGTCACAGCAATCTCATGACGTCGAAGAAAACTACACCAAGCATTATGTCTATGAACCGCAGAGTTTTGTACCGCTGCTGCAAACGGGCTATACAGGTTTTATCAAGCTTTTAGAAACGCCTGACTATGCTCAATTTCAGCATGAAGATTATTTGGTTTATAAAGATCCGATTTGGAAAACTGAAACACGAAAAAATAAAGCTGAATTGGAGCGGGTGCTTTTTTATCACTGTGACCAAGTTGGTACACCTCAGACCTTAAGTAATGAGCTAGGTGAATGTATATGGGAAATTAAGCAGGATGTATGGGGGGGAGCTTTAGAAATAAAGGCCTCTCATAATTTACTTGAGCAAACCAATATTCGTTTTCAAGGCCAATATTATGATGGAGAGACTGGCTTACATTATAACCGTTACCGTTATTATGAGCCGCATAGTGCAAGGTATGTGAGTAAAGATCCGATTGGGTTGTTAGGTGGGATGAATAATTCCAAATACGTCAGGAATCCAAATCAATGGGTAGATAGGATGGGATTAAAAAAAGAAAATAGCCTTGGAAAGGCAGTCGTGGAGTTTACAGGTGGTTGCTACGTTAAGGATAAAAGTTTTATTGATCAAACATTTGATAATTATACTGATACTATGGGGTTTCAGCTTACAGACATTCCAGCAGTTTCATATCTTAGAGATAAAATAAATGGAAATAAATATACTGCAGCTACGGTTAATACTGCTTTACAGTTAAATCCCTTAGATGCTCCATGGCTTATTTCTGCTGGTTTAGGTGGGCTTTTTGGTAAAGCTATAACTAAAGAAACGGGTTTACAAACTTGGACGACTGGTTCAGCTATGCTTGAACAGTATAAAAAGTCAACTGCAGTAATAAAATCTAATAAATATGGTCCCTATACTGGTAAACAAGTAATTGTAGGAAAAGTTTCAGGAGGAGCTGTTACGGGTCTGTTAATTGGAGGAATGTACAGTAGTGGTGTTTTGGGTGGATCTGCTGTGAAGGCAGGAATAAATAAGGCATTGGGTGATAGTTGTGAATAATGATCTTAGATTGAGCTTAAGTAGATCAGATTTTAATAATCTTAAATATTTTTACTATATAGCTTTATTAATTTTATACATATTGCTTTATGTTTTGATTAAATTGCCAGCTGATTCAATTTTTAGGTTTTTCATAGCCGTGATTATTTTGTTGGTAACTCCAGGTTTGATAACATATGGTGGGTTATTTTTTTTATCCTATAACGTATATAGTTTCTTAGAGTGCAAAAGGAATTTTTATTCGCGCAATAGGTTTCTTTTGAATGTTTTTTTGTTTTACTTATATTTATTTTTGGGTGTTGGGGTAGTATCTTTTTCTCTTATGTCTAAATATTATTTTTTATCACCTGTTCTATTTATATTGTATTTCTATTTTATAAGTATTAATGGTAGATATTTGATTCCTTCATATTCTAGATATTTAAATAGCAAATAAATTTTTCGACCTAGCTGATTCTTTTGGAGTTTTCAAGAACAAGGCTGAATTAGAACGTTTTGCATTCTATCATTGTGACCAAGTTGGTACACCGCAAACATTGAGCAATGAGCTAGGTGAATGTATATGGGAAATTAAGCAGGATGTATGGGGTGAAGCTTTAGAAATAAAGGCTTCTCATAATTTACTTGAACAAACCAATATTCGTTTTCAAGGGCATGAGCAAGATCTGAGCACTGCTCAGATTTAAGCGCAAGGATGGCGAAACAGGCTTACATTATAACCGTTACCGTTATTATGAGCCTGAGAAATTTTAAAGCACTGCTTTAGAATTGCGCAAGGCAAGATATGTAAGTAAAGATCCAATTGGATTGTTTGGTGGATTACACACTACGAAATATGTAAGCGATCCTAATCTGTGGGTGGATCGAATGGGGCTGGTGGCTGAGAAAGATTTTCCTGATGCTAAAAAAGCATATCAGGAGGGTATAGACGCTCAATTTAAAGAATATAATAAATTGAAACAGAAACAGGAAAGTACTTTTTTAGGAAGCATTAATAAGACTGCAAAAGAAAAGTTAGGTTCTGCTGTAAATAACATTAATAAAGGAGGCGAGCGCCTAGCACAGGTTAGGTCTCCATCTTCGCGTGCATCTGCGATGGTAAAATGCGCAGCAGGTCATTGTTATCCAGCTCAACTAGATTATATCGTTTGCTCTGCAGGCTCTAGTTTTACTCCATCTGGATCAATTGCGATTAATATGCATAACGGTAATATATTTGCAGGAGGTGGTGTATCGGCGGGGCAAGTTAAAAATATTTATGCGATGAAGCATACTCCTATTCCGGATAGGAGGAAATTAAGTTTCAATGCCTCGGTAGGATGTATGATATTTAGTATCCAAAACTTAGGTAAGGGGCTTGAGGATTTAAAGAGAGCGAAAGCTGTTGATGCAGCACTTGATGGTGCTTCTTTTAGTGCGACCATAGGCGGATTATTACAATTTGGGGTGGATAAGTCTCTCGTTGATCCCTCTAAAATGTTTGAAAGAGATGAAAATGGTAGATTAAAGTTATCGGAAGCACAAAAAAACTCTCCTATAGCTGTTGGTACAGGACGACTTTGTTGCACAAACCTATCGTTAAGGGCTTATTCCACAATATAATTTCCAAATGAACAAGCCTGCACCTAAAATTTATCGTACCACCAATTGGTCTTCTTATAATCGAGCATTAATAAATCGAGGAAATATTTCAATTTGGTTTGACACTAAGACTCAATGGTATGCGCAGCCAAAAGGCAAGCATGGACGAAATCAAACTTATTCCGACACCGCCATCCAATGCTGTCTAATGATTAAATCTTTATTTCGCCTTTCTTTACGTATGGTCACAGGTTTTGTTCAAAGTCTGATTAAACTCTGTGGATTAAATTGGACAGCACCAGATTACAGTACGCTTTGCAGAAGACAAAAACATATTGATATTGCGATTAGTTATCAAAAAAGCAGTGGTGGGCTTAACTTGCTAGTAGACTCTACCGGTCTAAAGTTTTTAGGTGAAGGTGAATGGAAAAGGAAGAAACATCAGCCTGAATATCGTCGTCAATGGCGTAAATTACATATTGGTATAGATGCTAAAACTCTCCAAATACGTGCAGTTCAGCTTACAACTAACAATGTAAGTGATTCACAGGTACTTGGTGATTTACTCGATCAAATTTCCTTAGATGAGCAGATTGACTCTGTTTATACGGATGGCGCTTATGACACCAAACAATGTCGTCAGGTCATTGCAGATCGGCAAGCGCATGCGGTGATTCCTCCAAGAAAAAATGCGAAACCTTGGAAAGATACAAAGGTCAGCTCGCTAGAACGAAATGAATTACTTCGTACTGTTA
>NZ_QUWR01000049.1:0-6057 GCF_003419885.1 Acinetobacter sp. SWAC5 | reverse complement strand
GATAGTCTTTTTCAGATTCAATCAATAATTGAACCGCTCTTTCTCTGATTTCAGGGGTATATTTTAATTTGGTCATCGGAACATTCTCTCAGAATACTGAGTCTCCGACAAACCCGGTACGGTTCAATACTTTATATGAAATATGACCTTTATAGTAGCCATACAATTAAATGATAGCATCATTATCGCAGCAGACAATAAGCGAGTTGTAATAAAAGAAACAGGTGAAATGCAATTCAGTTCTGAAAAAGCTGCTAAAATTTACACGTGGGATCAAGGGATTATCACAGGTACTGGTGAAAGTTATGTCATTAGCCGATCCATTGAACTATTTAGGCAACTGGCTCATTTAGACCATAATAAACTCCCTCTATGCCTGGATATTTCAAGACAAATTAGAGAACTAGAAATTGGCACAGACTACTTTCAAGTTGAAAATACTAAGTTACTCTGTTCCTGTTATAGCGAACGTGGTGCACAACTTTACGTCATCCAAAGATTTGGCCCTTCACAACCGTATGAACTTAGTGCTATTCCTACGATGGATATTACAGTTTGGTTGTATCATCCTAACATTGATGCAATTTCCGAGGATCTACACAACCTCCATCGAGATCTAAAAGATTATGTAGCCTTTACCCACAAAGCGGACTGGATCAATTACTACATTAATCGCCTAGCCCCAATCTACCAAAAACAAAGCCAACACGATCCATTAATGAGTCAGAGCTTTGATTTCTTTTTCCAGACAAAGGATGAATACCTCACTGGCCATATTCCGAATACCCAAAAGACAGCCCTAGACTTCAAAGAAATTTCCTCTAATTTAGGTTCTATTTGAAATTATGGTAATCATATGAAATGATTAATATTTTTTATATAATTTATTATTTCCAATTAGTTGTTTTTAGAGCCGATTATAAAAATCGGCTTCACCTCAAAATTTGAATTTTTTAAATCAAACAATCACATTCAACGTCACATCAATATTGCCACGTGTCGCATTTGAGTAAGGGCAGACAATATGCGCAGCATCAACCAATTTTTGCGCCTCAGCTTGTTCTAGACCTTCCAAATGAATATTTAAAGTCACTTCAATGCCAAAACCTGTTGGAATAGGGCCAATGCTGACATCACCTTCCACATACACATCAGGTGTGATTTTTAAATGATCACGATTCGCCACAAATTTCATTGCACCTAAGAAGCATGCAGAATAGCCCGCAGCAAAGAGCTGTTCAGGGTTAGTTCCGCCACCAGCACCGCCCATTTCTTTAGGTACTTTAAGTTGAATATCTAAAATACCGTCGGATGAGGTTGCTCGGCCATCACGTCCTCCAGTTGCTTTTGCATGTGCTGTATAGACTGCTTTTTCTAAACTCATTGTTATTCTCTAAATATTCTTAAGGGAGTATTCATCCTGTCTGAAAATCGCACAGGAATAAGCAGTGATTTTGTAAATATTGAAGTAGGCTTCAGTGGAAAATAGATAGAAAAAGCAAAAGAGATGAATTAAATGACGATACGAGTAGGGAAGTGTTGTTCATTGATAGTCTTAACTACCAATGAACATTTTTGGTATTGTTTACCAAAGGCCTGCAATTTTTTTCATTAATTGCGCACGGAAAGGGGCAGTCGGGTTGCCTGCATTACGCTGAGTTTCATTTTCATAAAACTTTTGCCAAGTCTGAACCATTTCTAAAGTGACATCTTGTGTTTTTAGCTTTTCAACGTCTTCTTTACTGATGTTATTTAAGCGTTTTTCCGCACCATCAGGTCCTGTTCCCCAACCAATAATACCCTGACCAAATGCAGGCAAAGACATATTGTTTGGTGTTGGTGGAATCGCTAAACGGTCAATATTTGGGTCAACCAAAGATTTAATGGTTGGTCGTACTTTTTCTGAAATTTGAATCTCAGCAAAAGAGGCAACAGAAACGGAAAGCAGTACAGCAGAAAGGAGAACGGATTTAAACATTGGAATAAAACCAATTTTAATAAATAAGAATCATTATTATAAATAAGCTGGCAGGGATTTACAGTACAACATGATGTTAAATCGTGCTATTTGCTAAATTAAATAAGCAGATTAGTCGCTATACGAATTAGTCGGATATTGTAGTAAAACACGATGTTGCAATAGGGGCATAGATGCCCGAACTTGATTTTGCTCTTCTAAATTCGATGGAACGGTGATGATGGATGCACCTTCAGTTTGGATCATATCAAGCAATTGGCCACGACTGTCTGACGCGCCTGCATGGCCCCAAGTTTGGCGTTTTTCACCATGCCAACCTTGTTGTGCAGCACCCAAAACTAGGCATTGCGTATCCATTGCGCGTGCTTGTAATAACAATTGCCAATGCATCTCACCTGTAGTGTAGGTAAAGGCTGCGGGCGCTGTTAAAATATTTGCGCCTTGCGCACGCAGTGTGAGTGCAAGTTCTGGAAAGCGCAAGTCATAGCAGACCATCAGGCCAATATGACCAAACGGCGTTTTTGCAACCACTGGATCTGTGCCTGGTTCAAAGAACTTAGATTCTTGATAACCACCGACAGCGTCACCCACTTGTACATCAAATAAATGAATTTTGTCATAACGTGCTTCTGTACGCTCTGGGCTAATGCACAGGCTAACTGTCCGTACTCGACCATCTTTAATAATTGAGCCATCTGGACGAAATGGGCAAGGTAAAGTACCTGCGACAATCCAAATGCTATAGCGATGTGCAAGCTGTTCTAAGCGTTGTTGAAAAACTTCAAACTGCGCAGCGGTTTCACGCTGTTTACCTGCAGCAAAGCAGATAAAATTTTCAGGAAACACAATGAGACTTGCTCCCTGAGCTTTACTTTGCTGAATCAAAGATTCAATGACAGAGAAGTTTGCTTCTATATCATTTTGTGAATTCATTTGAGCAACAGAAAGAAAAGTCATGGAGTTCTCAATGTGAAAAAAAGGGGGGAGATTACGCGTTGTGTTGTACAGCAGTTTGGTCGATAGAATCTTGCTCTTTTTGCAATTGTTTCACTAAGGGCTCAAACATATTTTGATTGCTTTCATTGAGTTTCATCAATGTTTTATGCGCATCTAATACGGTGCAAAGCATATTGTTATGCGTTACATTTTCTTCCATTAATGTACGTGTACATACATTTGGATCGCCACAATAATTCAAAATCACAAATACCTGCCCAAGCCCCATACTGTTGGCGAGCGTGGTAATATCTGAATTTGTTGAAAGCATGACTGCTTGAATGTGATGGATTTGTTTGAGCTTTAAGCCCAGCTTAGCCAAAATGCCTAAAACTGTACTGTCAATAAATGTAGTTTGGGTTAAATCTACGATCGCACCAACGACATTCTCTTGTTGTTCAATTTTATTTAGCAGCTTGTCTAAACTAATGCAAGATTGGGCACGCACTTCGCCTATAAGCTTAAAAATATGCGTTCCATTCAAGCTTGCATATTCAACATGACCTGTTGACATATAAATGCCATTTGCAGAGAAGGATAGTAAATTATCCCATAGGGGCACTGCTTACTCAAGTATCCGAAAGGATGATTCTATAGTGAAAAACGATAAATATTTGATTTATAAATTAATTGATTCGACGCAAGCTTAGAATTGCAATATCATCGGCAACGTGCTCGGGTGCTTGAAATGATTGATTTTGCAAGTGATGTACCAATTGACGCAATTGTTCATTCAATCCACCATCGAAAGGTTCAAGTGCGCCATCTGAACAAATAATAAACCGAGCATTCGGTTTTAGTTGGCATTCAAACTCTTCCACTTCTAAGTCTTCTGTTAAACCTAATGGAAAACTACTGGTGGTTAAAATACGAGGTTCTTGGTCTTTTTCAAATAAAATTGCAGGGGGGTAGTGGCCTGCACTCGACCAGCGTAAATGATGTGTTTCAATATTTAAAATACCCGCAATCATCGTGATGTGCTTTTCGATATTTTCTTGCACCAGCATGCCGTTAAGCTTTTTAATCAGTTCACGAGGATTTTTAGAACGACCGTGGAAAGCAGCCATCCATGAGGTTAATAGACTACTGGTCACCCCATGGCCGGAAACATCTGCCAAATAAAACATGATTTCTTTATCGCTAATTTTCCAGTAATCATACCAATCGCCAGATAAATAAGCAGAAGGTTGAAATAAAGTCTCGATTTTATAATTGAATAATTCAATAGGATTGGGCAGTAATTTTTTTTGTAATTCAGCCGCTGAAGGTAGATCGCGACTGTCTTGATTACGCTTGTATTTGGCATCAATTTTAATAAGCGCTTTTTGTGGGTTTGAAGGGAGTTTGCTCCAAATCCAACCTGCCAGCGCACCTTGTTCCCAAGCGGCAGCCAAAGCCAAGCCTTCATCTTCTAATGCCAGCGCAATCGTCGGCAAAGTCCACTGATGTGTTAGATAATCCTGTACATCAGCAATTGCAATAATAGTCGGGTCATACAAATGGAGATCTTCAATGCGAATCATTTGAACACTGGGAAGTGTGTCTAGTACCTGATCTAGATGTGGAATATCACGGGTCGGTTGAATGAAATACATAAAGAAATAAGATGATCCTGAAGTATCATGAGCAATATACTATAACAAGCATTCGCAGGGCGGAGGAGAAAATCATCATCCCCCGCAATTAAATTAAAACTATTCTGTGGCGTGATCGTCAGAAGAATCAGTGTCTACTGGATCTGAAGATTCATCCTCTGGATCGTCGCCTTCATCACTAATAAACATATTTTCATCTGCAAGGCCCTTTTTCTCAGCAACAATAAAGTTTAGGCGTTGTAGATAAATATCACGAATTTGAGCATATTTATCACCTTGTAGGACTTTTTCAAGATCGAGCAATTCCGCACGACTATCAACAGCACGTAAGGCTTGTTCAGCCCAAAAGACACCTTTATGGTCTTCTAATATATAGCGTTGTGGGCGCGCAAAACTATCAGCAGCAAAGCCTACCGTTTCACGAGTTGTACTTGGGCCTAATATAGGAAGAACCAAATAAGGTCCAGTAGGCACACCATAATAACCAAGAGTTGTGCCAAAGCCTTCGGTTTCTGCTGTTAAATGTAAGCGACGTGCAGGGTCTGCAAAGCCTAAAGTGGTTAGTGTATTAATGGTAAAACGGCCTAAGCTTTTAGCAGCATGCATCGGGCGACCTTGAACCAGTTGATTCACCGCATTCCAAGGCTCATTTAAGTTTTTACGAAATTGACGATATGAGCCACGAACAGGCTCGGGTACTTTTTCTGAATACTGCACTGCAATAGGACGTGCAACATTACGATCTAATACATCGTTAAACTGATAAACCTTACGGTTCCATGCTTCAAAAGGATCTTTTTCTTCATCTGCTTGTGATGCTGAAGCATTTACAGTGAGTTTTTTTACGACTTCACTAGATTTTGTTGCAAACTTCGAATTAGACGAAGTCGTAGATGAGATAGATTCATCTGATGGCTCAGCTGCAAATGCAGGTGAAATCGCAAGGGTGAATAGCAAACTTGCAGATAAAAAAGAAAAATGATGCATATAGAATGATCCCAAAATTTATTATTGGCTTAATAAAGCTGACTCAATCATAAATAAAATCGCTTTAATAGTCTTGAATATCGAACCATTAAAGCAAATTTGCCTAAAAAATGAATCAAAAAAATGAAAAATGGCTAAAAAGCATACGTATGACTGTTATTTTTCAAAAAAAATAAAAAATAGGGTTGCAACGGATGTGAAATGCTGTAGAATGCACATCCATCGGCGGTGATGAAGATTAAAACTTCTGATAAAACAAGGACTTGATTGAAAAGATTAAGTTTGGTTTTAGAAAAAAAGTTTAAAATAATTTGAATTACTTGTTGACACTAAATAAATTTAGTGTAATATAGCCGACCTAGCTTGCTGGTGATGAACCAACAAGAAGATCATTAAGAGATTATGAAGAACAACTTGTGTGGATTTTTACTGGTTGATCAATCGAATATATTTTCATTGATAATTGGTAGAAATTTCTCGAAGTTTATTTGAGCAAATATT
>NZ_QUWR01000048.1:0-6062 GCF_003419885.1 Acinetobacter sp. SWAC5 | reverse complement strand
GTACACAGCGCATTGGGTTATGTATCGCCTTTTGAGTTTGAAGCAATGTACTATGATAAGATTAACCCGTTAGGTCACGTGGCCTAACTTAAATAAAAATGTCTCCGACAAACCCGGTACGGTTCAGATTGTATCTCTCACCAATCATAAAGCCGAATACATTTAAGCAAAAAAGTGCGGTTAATGTGTTTTGGAAAAACAATGATGCTGTTGAGGAAGTTGACACCGTACCTTTTAAAGATGTGCTGACATCACCGATATGGAAATTTAAGTTTGGTCTAGAAAATTATTTGTCTCCAGAATCGCTATTACAAAAATACGTCAAGCCAGAAATTCCTAAAGAACCTAATGAGCTTCAGTATTTGGAGGACGGGTGAAAATGATCAAATCTGCTGTTGAGTACTTTTCAAAAATAAAGAAATTTCAAATACATATTACCCAGATGTAAGGGCTTTCTCTTCTCGATATCAATTGAGGGAAATCATCCATATCTCTACATCTGAATACAATATTTAGGAGCAATCCAAAATGCACAACTTAATCAAAACTTTGGGTCTAACCACATTACTCTCGTTATCCGCATTGGCTTTTCAAGGATGCAGTTCAGGGCTGGAACCTGAAACTTTTTCGGTCGAATTGAATGAACAAGGGACATACTCATGGAGTACCCCAGTAATTACCATTCGTTCGAATGTAGCAGAACCGATAGAAGTGACCAATGTCACGGTGAATAATGGGCAATGTACCTATATTGGACATGACAAGCAATTTAACTTTCCATTACATTTCAAAATGGGACAGGTATTTCGTCTTCGATTACGAGGTTGCAGTTTTGAAAATGTAGTACAAGTGGACATTGAAACGAACAAGGGTAATGGAAGTTATCAGTTCAACTAAATCTGAAACTTGAGACCCTACCTTAGTAATTAAGTACTGAATCAAAGATAAGCTCATTAAAAACCATGCCCTTTGGGGGCATGGTTTTTTTATGCCTGAAATTTTATGGAGTTATCGATATGCCTCGAATTTATTGTCCGATGTGTGCCAGCGATGAAATAGAAATTGCTGCACCACACATACCCAATCCCAACCCTTCATTGGGTCAAACCCTACTTAAACCACCGATGCAGAGCCTGATGCAATATATCGTCAATTATGCAGCAATGGGTATTTCAGGTGCCCGTCTGATCAAAGGGCAACGTCCGATGGTCTATGTGGTCGGTGCTGTTATTGGTGGAGCAGTCGGCTGTGCTGCATGTTTCCTCAATTATGTCCAAGAACAGCAACCCAATCCCATGCTGAAAGAAACCGCGCAAGCACAAATTCTGTATGAGTGTCTGGAATGTGGTCATCACTTTGCCCAGAGCTTTACAGATCGAGCTTAGCCCCCACAAAACACCTCGCAACTTTAAAACACACAAAAAACCAAAATTTACATTCAATAGGAAAAAGAACGATGGCACATCAAATTGAACAAATGGCCTATGTCGGTGAAACCCCTTGGCATGGCTTAGGTAACCAACTCACCCAAAACCAACCGATTGAAGTCTGGGCACAGCAGGCAGGCATGGACTGGCGTATAGAATCATCCAACGTCAGTTATATGTCTCAAAATCAACGTGGGCAAAACATCATCATGCCTTATGAAGAACAGAGAGTACTTTATCGTTCTGATACGCATGCCCCTTTATCTGTGGTGAGTCAGCGTTATCAGGAAGTTCAACCTAAAGAAATTCTGCATTTCTACAAAGACCTGACTGAACAATCGGGCTTTGAACTGGAAACTGCTGGGGTACTTAAAGGAGGAAAGAAATTTTGGGCATTAGCTAAAACAGGGCAGACTTCTGCATTAAAGGGTAAAGATGTCAGTAATGGTTACATTCTCTTGGCTACGGCGTGTGATGGTACATTGGCAACAACAGCACAATTCACCAGTATTCGTGTGGTGTGTAATAACACCTTAGCGATTGCCTTAAAAGGTCAGAACGCTAGTTCAGGCGTAGTTAAAGTGCCACACAGCACCAAGTTTGATGCTGAGAAAATTAAACAGCAACTCGGTATATCCGTCCGTGTATGGAATGAGCACATGTATGAAATGAAACAACTGAGTCAACGTAAAGTCACTCAACAGGAAGCGGCTGCTTATTTCGATGCTGTGTTTAATAACACGAGCCTCAGTCCAACCGAACAGGATGACAGTATTATTCAGTTTTATCGTAATGTGGCAGCGCAAGGAAGCCAATCCAATAAAGCTGAAAACAAGACTGAACCTAATGGACGCGCCATGTCTAAAGTCATGAGCATGTTTAATGGACATGGTCGTGGGGCAGAACTCAGTTCAGCCAAAGATACTGCTTATGGCTTGCTATGCAGTATTACAGAATTTGCCGATCATGAACGCCGGGCTATGAGTCAAGATCACCGACTCGATTCAGCTTGGTTTGGCGCAGGTGCTGGGTTGAAGCAACGTGGACTCGAACAAGCGCTGCGTATGCTTGCTTAAGCTCAATAGTTCTCTTTTTATAAATTAGCCTAAGTATCACAGAACAAGGGCAAATATTTTTCTTCACTAATGACCCAAATACCAAGCTCTTAAAGCCGTGTCTTTAGGTACGGCTTTTTTATGCCCAAAATCTAAAATAGAGGAATTCACAATGAATCATTTATCAAATCTACCTGCAGCATCTGTACTGCCTAAAGTATTCAGTCCCCCTAAACTTTTAAATGCGAAACGTTTTGTGGAGACTAAGAAGCTCAGTCAGGCCGAATGGCTGGAAGTGCGAAGGCAAGGCATCGGCAGCAGTGACTGCGCCGCAGCCTGTGGGCTCAACCCTTATATGTCGATGCTGGAACTCTGGATGATCAAAACTGGACGGATCAAGCAATCGATTGAAGATGAAAGCGAAGGTCATGCGCCCCTGTATTGGGGTAAGCGTTTAGAGCCCTTGGTCGCTGAGTATTACAGCATGCATACCAACTATAAAGTCCGTCGGGTGAATGCTGTGCTGCAGCATCCTGACCCAGACAAGCATTTCATGTTAGCCAACTTAGATTATTCTGTAGTGGGTGATGCTGATGTGCAGATTCTAGAATGTAAAACTGCAGGGGAATATGGCGCTAAGCTTTGGCGGGATGGTGTGCCTCTATATGTACTGTGTCAGGTCCAGCATCAACTGGCTGTGACGGGGAGGAAGGCAGCACATATCTGTGTGCTGATTTGTGGGCACGAAACCCGCATATTTAAAGTGACCCGTTCAGAATCGGTGATTCAGCATATCGTGAATGCAGAGCGTTACTTCTGGGAGTGCGTGGAAAAGGATACACCACCTGATGCAGATGCCAGTGAATCGGCTGCTAAAGCCTTGCAATTACTGTATCCAGAACATGTACCGCTAAGTACGACAGATTTATCGTTAGATGAACAGGCCAATCAACAGTTTGAGCAGCTGATTCAAGCACGCAATCATATTGAAAAGCACCAAGAGCAATTCGATCTGCTAAAGCACCAGTTGCAGGCCAAGATGCAGGAGGCCGAACGTGCGACCTTTAAAGCTGGTTCGGTGACATGGAAAAAGGCCAAAGACTCGATTAGCTTGGATAGCAAAGCATTACTTAAACAGCACCCTGAATATCTGAACCAATTTCCGCAAAGTAAATCTGGTTCAAGACGCTTCAATATTTACCCAAATGATGATTGATATGAATTCATTTATCGCGATTCACAAGCAAATCAATTTAAGGCCATAACGATCCCATGCCAAACAGCATGGGATTTTTTATGCCGATTTCATTGTTAAAAAGAGGAATATCATGATTAAAGGTTTAGCAATAACACCGCCTATTTTAGGGCGAATCAGCATTGGCCGAATGGTGGAAAAGAATGGCAAGCGTCTGCCTGAAAAAGATGATCAGTTCACCATTACCAGTCAAATCCAAAGTAAAGATAGTGGTTGGGTGAAACATCCACTTGATGAACAACTTCGAGCGAAAGCGCAAAACCAAAAACTCAGAACTATACCAGTTCGGATGATTTTCAATGATCCTGAACTTAATTTGAGAGCCGAATATAGTTTATTTGATCGTCAAACTGGACGCCCCGTTTGTGTCGGCAATGGTGAAACCTGCCAGCGCTTAACTAGTCAAGGTGTGGCACAGCATCCATGTCCATCACCTGATTTATGTTCAATGGCCCAAGGCGGTAATTGCAAGCCTTATGGACGGCTACATGTCAATTTAGATGAATCGGATGAGCTTGGCACCTTCATCTTTAGAACCACTGGTTTTAACAGTATTCGAACTTTGGCGGCACGGCTGAGTTACTACCATGCTGCATCGAATGGATTACTTTCATGTTTGCCATTGCAACTTACACTTCGGGGTAAATCCACGACCCAAAGCTATCGCCAGCCTGTGTATTACGTGGATTTAACTTTACGTGAAGGCGTTGATTTAAAGCAAGCTATACAGACTGCTAAAGAAATTGAGCAACAGAGTCAATCGAGTGGTTTTAATCAGGAAGCTTTAGATCACAAGGCAAGACAGGGTTATGCAAATGCAGTTTTTGAAATGGATTCAGGTGATGGGTTAGACGTCATTGAAGAGTTTTATCCATCTGATGAAGGCATCGATGAT
Organism: Acinetobacter sp. SWAC5; assembly: GCF_003419885.1. Lineage (NCBI taxonomy): Bacteria > Pseudomonadati > Pseudomonadota > Gammaproteobacteria > Moraxellales > Moraxellaceae > Acinetobacter > Acinetobacter sp. SWAC5. The sequence continues at coordinate 1,430 of NZ_QUWR01000048.1, read as the reverse complement.
GCTCAACAAAAGAAAACCACAAGCTTGAATTTACAGAATGAGTTACAGCGTTCTGTTCAAACTTTGAATTGAATGATTGTTGAGGGTTAAGGAGATTAAATTTTTACGGAGCTGCATATCATTTGAGCGAATAACCGCTCGCATGAATGATTAGGAGTAAACTCATGAATGCGTTTGTTGGTCAAACTTTTCAAATGAATCAACTCATCAATATTAAGCAGGTTGTAGAAATTGTAGGTGTTGCACGTTCTACGATCTATGAAATGATGGATGAAAACTCACCGTATTATGATCCGACATTTCCAAAGAAAGTTAAAATTACCCAAAACCGTATTGGCTGGTCAGCTTATGAGATCCATAAGTGGATTGAAAATAAGTTGGCGAGTCGAGAATAAGGGATGCTTTGCTCCCTTATTTTTTTGTTTTTTTTGTAGACTAAGCTTAGTTTTAGCCTAAGTACTAAGAGTGAAAACAATAAATTATTACAATCAACATGCGGGTGAGTTTGCACAAGCATCGTTAAACGTTGATATGGAAAGATAGACTACATCCGTAAGAACAGCAGTAACTCTCCAATCTTGAATCAGTTGCCGAACCTATAACAATTCATGTTTGAGCCAAGTCGGAACCAATTAAATGCAGTAGTAAATGTTTTGGTCGAGCTACAAGACTGTAAATGCTTCTACTGTAATAAGCCAATGAAAAAAGGCAATTATGCAGTCGATCATTTTATTCCTTGGTCGATGTACCCATCAGATACAGGGCATAACTTCGTATTAGCAGATTCAAGTTGTAATTCTAAGAAAAGTAATTTGCTCGCATCTGATGAGTTTTTGCATAAATGGCAGGAGCGCAATGAAGAACACGATTTGATTATTGTGGATCGGATCTCAGTGCTTGGTTTTCTGACAGATAAGGAGCGGTCGCATAAAGTGGCGGAGTGGGCTTATGCACAGGGAAAAGAAAATAATTACTTGATGTGGTTTTGGGGATCAATTGATTGAAGTTAATATGCATAGTCGATAATCATAAGGTGTAACCCCTTACTCCCATCAGGATATATTTAATGGTCTTTATTGGAATCAGATTTAATATTTATCAACCAGTGCAAAGTTGTAGCAACTGAATTATAAATATTGAAAATAAATGAGCTAAGTTCGCAAAATAGAAAAGTAGTACCAGCTACTAAGAATGTAAGAACTAAATAGTTAGTGTATTTATAGATGTCCCTTAGGGTATCTATTTTAAAAGTATCGCTTCCTAAACTTAAATTTAGGTCTTTAAGAAAATATATAATAAACAAAGAGGTGGTCCCACTTGTTTGAACAACTAAAAGCTTATTTATAAGTGATACTCTGCTCTAGTTAAGCTACCTTATTTTGTTGTGGTAGCTGGTCATAGTAAAACTCATCTGGAGTCATTTTGTCCAG
>NZ_QUWR01000047.1:0-7837 GCF_003419885.1 Acinetobacter sp. SWAC5 | reverse complement strand
TGCTTTGGACTGAACCTGCACCTTCTTCTTGGCTGAGGCCATCAGCTTGCCAACGTTGCACATGTACTGCTGTCGGTTGAATGCTACGCTCACCGATAAAGCTAGTGATGCTGTCTTGTTGCTCTGTGGCACTGGAGCGATGAAAGCGGATACTGCGACGGCTGAGTGCTTGATATTGGCTATTGTCATCAATCAAGCGGAGTTTTTGTTTTTCAATTGGCACTGAGGAATGTGGCACTTTCAGCTGTGCTTCATCAATAAGCCAATTAATGCCTTCACTGCGCCAAAGTCGGGTTAAAAAGTCATAATCGCTTTCATTCGACTGCATGATGAAGGGCCGAACATCATAGTTTTGGCTTAAACCACTTAGATCAAGCATTAGACTGGATGCAAAGAGTGGACTTTTGCTTTGCCATTCTTTAAAAATAGTTTCACTGACATCACGCACTGATTTATTCATAAACACACGGCTATTGCGACGTTTATGCCACAGCGACGTTGCGTCTTCTAAACTGAGTTTATACAGCGTGAGTGAACCATCACTCTGGCCTTGAGTGGCTTCGGTAATGATACCCGTAGTACGGAAGAGCTCACCCCGATCTGTCACTTGATCAACAGCAACTTGTACACCAATAAATTGTTTCAGCGGAATCAATGCATTGGTGGATAAGCAAATCAGGGTCGCTTGCAGGCCTTGGTTTAAGCCATGCTCCCCATCAATACGTTGAATAAAAAGCTCGTCATTCAAAGCAGGATTGGAAAATTGCGCATGGATGGCACGCTTTTGAGCGGATAAGCCTAATTTTTCTAATACAGCAAGTATTTTGCCTAGCATAATAAAAAATTCTTAATTGTAATTTTAAAAATTATATTTACTGAAAATTAAATAAAAACAGAAAGCTAATAAAGATAAAATCATAAAAGATGCTGATTATATTTTCTTTAGCACACTAACAATTTTCTTTCAATTTTCATGTAAATCTGTACTTTTTTCTAATTTATTGAGCCTTTACCCAAAAACATAATTATATTCATTTTCTATATTCTACATTTTTTAAACATAGACAGCTAGCCTTGGAGTAAAGACTAGCGCATCTCTTATAAAGCAAATTGTATTGATAAAAAAGTTGCAGATTGTAAATTAAGAGCAGTTCATTGGTGCTTCTACTTTTATTTTTCGCTCTTTCAAAGCTTGCTTAATCACCGCATAACCACCCGTTAAACCTAATACCGCCATAATTCCTGCCACAATAATGTCTGGCCATAAACTGCCTGTACCAAACACCCCCACTGCAGCCAAGATCACGGCCACATTGCCAATCGCATCATTACGGCTACATAGCCAAACCGACTTCATATTGGAATCGCCATCGCGGAAGGCATATAAGATCACCGCAGAAATCACGTTGGCCACCAAGGCTAAAACACCAATCGCGCCCATGGTGATCGCTTCAGGCGGGATACCTTGCATATAAGAGTAAATGACTTTACCAATGACCACGAAGCCAAAGGCCGCCATCGTCAGCCCTTTTAACAGTGCAACTGTCGCACGCCAATATAGACTCGCCCCCAATACAGCCAAAGACACACCATAGTTGACAGCATCACCAAAGAAATCCAAAGAATCCGCCCACAGTGATGCAGAGTGCGCATAAGCGCCACCAATCAGCTCAACCAAGAACATCGCTAAGTTAATGAATAAGGCGATCCAAAGCGCGGTGCGAAATTTACTATTTGGCTTTGGCGGTGCTGGTTCATGACTGCAAGTACAAGCCATACAAAACTCCCATGCATTTCAGTATTGATCAGGTTATAGTCATTAAAAACCCTCGAGTAACTCTAAGGTCAAGCATGGCAACTTATAAAATTGGTGAACTGAGTAAAAAAACAGGATTAACAACCGACAGCATTCGTTTTTATGAAAGCAAACAGCTGATTCAGCCCTCATTTCGGGCGGACAATAATTATCGTTATTATCATGAAGATGCATTAAAACGCTTACTGTTTATTCAGCGCTGTCGGGCTTTAGACTTATCCCTACAAGAAATTGAAACCTTAATTGCATTGGAGCAGCAGCCGCAGCAAAACTGCCAGGCAGTGAATGAAATTATTGACCTGCATTTAGCACAAGTCGAAAAAAAATTGGCAGAACTGCATAAATTCCAACAGGAATTACAGCAGCTCCGCCAATCTTGCAATGCACAAAGCACCATTGATCATTGCCAAATCTTAAAACAGCTTGAAGCTGAGTAAGCGGCATCGAATCATGTATTAGATAGATTTTTGATTCACACGTTTAGACAATTCAGCCGCCGACTCTTTACGTTCTGAATAGCGATTGGTCAAATAACTTGACTGCCCACGGGTCAATAACGTGAACTTATACAACTCTTCCATGATATCGACAATTCGATCATACAAACTCGATGCTTTCATACGGCCATCTTCTTCAAACTCCAAAAAGGCTTTCGGCACAGAAGATTGATTTGGAATGGTGATCATACGCATCCAACGGCCTAAAATGCGCATTTGATTGACCGCATTAAAAGATTGCGAACCGCCAGACACTTGCATCAAGGCCAGGGTTTTTCCTTGCGTGGCGCGAATTGCCCCAGCAGCCAATGGAATCCAATCAATTTGCGCTTTTAAAATAGAAGTCATCGCACCATGACGCTCAGGACTGCACCACACCATCCCTTCCGCCCAAGCCAATAGCTCATGTAATTCTTGCACTTTCGGATGTGTCGCATCGCCATCTTCAGGTAAAGGCAAACCTTTAGGATGAAAAATTTTCACCTCAGCACCAAAATGTTCAAGAATACGACCCGCTTCAATCACTGCTAAACGACTATAAGAACGTTCACGGTTTGAACCATACAGCAATAAAATCCGTGGTGGATGCGCAAGTTCTTGCGCCTGCACATTTGCAAAGGTCGGTTGCTCAAGCAAGTCCATCTCAATGTTTGGAAGATCTGTATTCGCTAGATCAATCTTTGATAAATCAGTACTCATTCAGCATTTGCCCCTGCATTTGAGAAATATTTTTTACGTAGCCATAAAGACACACTGACCAAAGCAATCAGCACAGGTACTTCAACCAATGGCCCAATAACGGTGGTAAATGCCACAGGTGAGGCCAAACCAAAAGTAGCAATCGCCACTGCTAGCGCCAATTCAAAATTATTGCCTGCTGCAGTAAAGGAAATCGCCGTGGTTTTGGCATAGTCATTGCCCATCAACTTGCTCATAAAGAAGCTAATGAAAAACATTACGACAAAGTAAATGGTCAGTGGAATGGCAATGCGCAGCACATCCATTGGCAGACTCAGCACTTCACCGCCTTTTAGACTAAACATCGCCACGATGGTAAACAGCAGTGCCAATAAACTCAGCGGACTAATTTTTGGAATAAACTTCGTTTGATACCAATCTAGTCCTTTTTGTTTCACCAAAAGTGTCCGGCTGAGATAGCCCAATAAAAATGGAATGCCCAAATAAATGAGCACCGCTTTGGTAATAGTCCAAAAACCGACATCAATCACTTGCCCTGCCACACCAAAATATGGCGGCAAGAAGCTTAAGAATAACCATGCGTATGTACTAAAAAACAGGATTTGGAAAATACTGTTAAATGCCACCAAGGCAGCCACATATTGATTATCACCACAAGCAAGGTTATTCCACACCAAGACCATCGCAATACAGCGCGCCAAGCCAATTAAAATCAGCCCCGTCATATATTCAGGATAATTCTGTAAGAAAATAATCGCTAAGGCGAACATCAAACACGGTGCAATCAGCCAGTTCTGTACCAGTGACAACACCAACGTTCGCTTATCCTGAAACACTTGCGGCAAATTGGCGTAATCCACCTTTGCCAAAGGTGGATACATCATCAGAATCAAACCAATGGCAATCGGTAAATTAACCGTGCCTAAGCTCATACTTTCTAAAGCAGTTGATGCCTGCGGAAATAAATAACCGATCAAAATACCCAGTGCCATGGCAATAAAAATCCACAGCGTGAGATTACGATCTAAAAAGGATAATTTTGCAGTTTGCATATCTTCAACTTATCAATCTAAGACGCAAAAATTAAAAGCCATGTACAAAAAACAGGCTTCTATTTTTGCAGAATTGCGATTTAATTAATCAATCCGACCAATTTTATTCAGCTCAATAATTAAATCTTCTTTGCTTAATTGGTTTAAATCCAAGGCAAAAAAGGCATCAAAACGACGTTGAATATGCTCTACTGTCTGCATAAATGCCTGCATTTTTTCATCCTCTGCACAATCTAAATGTGAAGGATCTTCCAAGCCCCAGTGCACTTTTATGGCATTGCCTAAATATAATGGGCAAGGCTCTTCTGCTGCAGAACCACACACCGTCACAACAATTTCAGGATTAAACTGTTCGCAATCTTGCATATTTTTGCTCCACAAACCTTCTGTGGAAATATTCAAACTTTGCAAGGTTCTTAATGACAGCGGATGCACCTTACCTGAAGGCTGACTGCCTGCGCTGCACGCACTAAAGCCCTGCGGTGCACGTGCATTAAAAAGCGCTTCCGATAAAATACTGCGGCAGCTGTTACCTGTACATAAAAATAGAAAATTCATAATCTTACTCTAAATATCAATCACAACATGGCGCTGCATTTCCAGAACTTTTCAATTGCTCTGCACGTGGATTATGCTGCAGCGTTAGTTTCAAAATATCGACACACCACGTTTCTAATTCAGGATGAATTTGATAATAAATCCACTGCCCTTGGCGGCGATCTTGCAAAATTTTGGCACTGCGTAATAAGGCCAAATGACGGGATATTTTCGGCTGGCTTAAATCTAAGGCAGTCATCAAATCACAGACACAGCTTTCACCGCGCAGCAGCAAAATAGTCAATATGTCGAGACGCGTTTGATCTGACAAACATTTAAAAAAATTCAGTTGATCCATAATATATATGCATATTCGAATATACATATATATTATTCGCTATTCGGTGAAAATAACAGTGTTTTGGATCTATAATTCCGAGCTTTTTACTAGGTTGAATCATTTTTTTAGATTCATACAATAAAGCCATATTTTTTATATGCCTTAATTTTTGTCATGAGCATCACGACTGTAACTGAACTCTTATCACCTGCCGGCTCACTGAAAAACATGCGCTATGCTTTCGCATACGGTGCAGATGCCGTCTATGCAGGTCAGCCACGTTATAGCTTACGTGTTCGTAACAACGAGTTCGATCATGACAACTTACAAATTGGCATTAACGAAGCCCATGCTTTGGGTAAAAAGTTTTATGTGGTGGTCAACATCCAGCCGCATAACTCAAAATTAAAAAATTTTATTCGTGACCTTACACCAATCATTGAAATGAAGCCTGATGCACTGATCATGTCAGACCCTGGTTTGATTATGATGGTGCGCGAAAACTTCCCTGAAATTGACATTCACCTTTCAGTTCAAGCCAATGCCGTAAACTGGGCAACGGTTAAATTTTGGCAAAAAATGGGTCTAACCCGTGTGATTTTGTCACGCGAACTGTCGATTGAAGAAATCGAAGAAATTAAAACGCAAGTCCCGGGCATGGAAATTGAAGTCTTTGTTCATGGCGCACTCTGCATGGCCTATTCAGGCCGCTGCATGTTATCTGGCTACATGAACAAACGCGATGCCAACCAAGGTGCATGTACCAATGCTTGCCGTTGGGAATACAAAGTGTCTGAAACCGCTGAAGATGCCAATGGCGATGTGATTCCTGTACAAAATATTGATACAGCAAAAAAATCTGGTTGCTGCTCAAAAGATGCAGATGAACTGCACATGCAAGCGCAAAACCAAGTTTCTGAACCAGTGTTATTACAACGTAATGACGAAGAAGCTTTTGCTGCCGAAGAAGATGAACACGGCACATATTTCATGAATTCTAAAGACTTACGTGCCGTTCAGCATGTTGACCGTTTAACCAAGATAGGCATTCATTCACTGAAAATTGAAGGTCGTACCAAGTCTTATTTCTACTGTGCCCGTACTGCGCAAATTTACCGTAAAGCCATTGATGATGCGCTGCAAGGCAAAGACTTTGACCCATCACTGATGACTCAGCTCGAAGGTTTAGCAAACCGTGGTTATACCGAAGGTTTCTTACGCCGCCATGTGCATAGCGAATATCAAAACTATGAAAACGGTTCATCAAGTTTTGACCACCAAATTTTCTGCGGTGAAGTTTTAGAGCGCAATGGCGACTACATCAAAATTGATGTGAAAAACCGTTTTGTGGTGGGTGATTCATTAGAACTAATGACCACTAAAGGCAACATCACGTTCACATTGACTGAAATTAAAGACAAAAAAGGTAATTCCATTGAAGATGCGAAAGGTTCAGGCCATATCGTGGATATTCCTGTGCCTGCCGATGTCGATATGACTTATGCCCTGCTCATTCGTAACTTACCAAATTCGACGGCAGATATTTCTGCATCCTCTTTGGCTTATCAGGCTTAATTGGGTTCGCTATGGCCTTACTCATTACTGACAAATGCATTAACTGCGATATGTGTTTACCCGAGTGCCCGAATGAAGCGATTTATGAAGGTGCGAAGGTCTATAAAATTGATACAGACCGCTGCACAGAATGTGTGGGTTTTTATGAAACTCAAACCTGTGTTGATGTCTGTCCAATTGAGTGCATCGTGCCCCATCCCGAGCATGTGGAAACGCAAGAGCAGTTAATAAAAAAATTTAAAGGATTGAATTTATTCAAGTCTTAATATGAAACGCCACTTTGGAATACTTATTGCTTATAAGCTTAGCAATTAAAAAGAACAACCTTGGGGAAAGTATAAAAATAAGGTTGTAAAACAAAAATAGACGATGGGCAAAGAACGGGATCAAAATGCGTGGGGACATTTTGATTCTTATCTTGCAGATAAAAAAAGGAACTCCGGTGTTAGCATCCAAAGTTCCTATAAAACGAGAATATTGATAACAACAATATTCACAATAACGCTTAGAAAATAGGTCAGTGTGTATGGGGAACACACTGGCCTTTTCTTTTATTACTGACCTGAACGGATAATGTAATCGAATGCTGAAAGTGATGCTTTCGCGCCTTCACCTGTAGCAATGATGATTTGTTTGTAAGGCACTGTTGTACAGTCACCCGCAGCGAATACACCTTTCACATTGGTTTCGTTGCGTTCGTTAATCACAATCTCACCGCGGTTTGAAAGTTCAACGGCTGTTTCTTTTAAGAAATCAGTGTTTGGCAACAAACCGATTTGTACGAAGATACCTGCTAGTTCAACAGTGTGTTCAACATCAGTTGCACGGTCTTTGTATTTCAGTGCAGTCACTTGTTTGCCATCACCAACCACTTCTGTAGAAAGCGCATTCTTAATTACAGTGGTGTTCGGTAAGCTGTTCAATTTGTCTTGTAATACTTGGTCAGCACGTAGTTTGGTATCAAACTCAACAAGCGTTACATGCTCAACAATACCTGCAAGGTCAATGGCTGCTTCTACACCTGAGTTACCGCCACCGATGACTGCAACACGTTTACCTTTGAACAATGGACCATCACAGTGTGGGCAGTACGCTACACCACGTGTACGGTATTCTGCTTCACCCGGTACATTCATTTCTCTCCAACGTGCACCTGTAGATAGGATGACTGTTTTCGATTCTAGTTTTGCACCATTTTCTAAAGTCACTTCAACCAAACCATTTGCCGTTTGTTCAGCACCTTTGATGTCTGCAACACGTTGTAGATTCATAATATCTACGCCGTATTCACGAACATGCGCTTCCATTTCAGCTGCAAACT
>NZ_QUWR01000046.1:0-8701 GCF_003419885.1 Acinetobacter sp. SWAC5 | reverse complement strand
TGGCGATTCAGCGTTTAATTGGTTTTGGGAAAAAAGAAGAGTTTAAGGAAATTTTGGCAATTTTAAGAAGGCAGAAGCCTGATAGGATAAGGGTTCTGTGAAATTTGTCGTGTACAGAGATTTCCGAGGGTGTAGCCAATTGATTTTGAGATTTGATCAATCTCTTTAAGGCAAAGGTTTGATTCCTTGAATGCCAGTTCGAGTCTGACCATCCCCGTCATTGCCAACAAATTCCCTCAAATGAATCAATTGAAGACAATCATACCAGCCTCACTAAAATAGTTACGGCTTTGACGTTCTGACTTAGGTTCCCAATCTCTATTTTTCAGATTACATGATCCAGCAGCAATTTTAGCCTTGCCAAACTTACTTTGAATGTTTTGAAACGCCGTCATTAACGCTTGCTCTTTTTCAAGCTGCTCTACGTCAGTTAGTAGGCCGATCGTGCGATGTTCTTCTTTTATCAATTCACACAACATCACGCCACATTTCTTAAACTCTATCCCCTCTTTGTACAATTTATCAATCAGTGATGTGGCAGCTTTAACCAGTTGCATCAAATTGTTTGTAGGTTGGGTAAACGTGTATGTTAACGACTTGCTGTAATACGGTTTTGACTGGTCAAATGGGTTGGATTGCAAGAAAACAATCAGAGATCCGCATAGCTGGTGTTCAGCAACAAGCCGATTGAATGCATTATGGGTATATTTGCTGACGGCTTCTTGAAGAATTGAGAGCTCAGTAATTTTCTGGCCGAAAGATTTGCTCGAGACAATCTGTTGTTTCGCCTTAGGTGAACTTTCAAATTCAAAGCATGGCTGGCCAAGCAATTCTAAAATCGTACTTTGCATATTCACATTGAAGAGTTCACGCATTCGATTCGGGTTGGATGTTGCAAGATCCAGCACACTTAAAATCCCCATGTCATTAAGCTTTTTAGCGTACTTTCGCCCTACACCCCATATTTCATCAACTGGCATGCTTTGATAGTAGCTTTCGACATCTACCAGGCTCATTGTCACTAAATTACAGATTCCATTTAATTCTGGATTCTTTTTGGCAAGGTTGTTGGCCATTTTACTTTCAGTCAGTGTTCTACCAACACCCACGCACGTTGTTAAGCCAATAAACTTATATACTTGATGCCGAATCTCCCGTGCCATTTCAGTAGCATCAAAGTTTTTAGTAAATTGAGTAAATTCTATAAAGCCTTCATCAATGCTGTAAATGCTGTAACAGCTTGGATCTACAAAACCAGATAATATTCCATGAAAACGGCGTGACATTTCGCCATACAGCGCAAAATTGCTCGATAGCACATGAACGTTATGTTTATTGATGATGTCTTGGACCTTAAAGAGTGGCGCACCCATCGGGATTTTTAAGAGTTTAGCTTCAGCGCTTCTCGCGATGATTGTTCCGTCATTAGAGCTTAAGACAACGCATGGTTTACCCTTTAACTTAGGGTTCCAAAATGCTTCCATCGAACAATATGCCGAATTTATATCAACATGAATAAATACCCGGTTTGTCATTTTCGTGCGTCTTTAATGATGTAAGTCACTACGCCCCACACAATCAATTCCTGTTCAGGTTTTAGAAAAATATGTGAGTGCTCTTGGTTTTCTGCTTTAAGCCAAACTGGAGGGATAGATTTTGCATCTGGACCAAAAATTTCATTAATTTCACCAGCTGACATTTGCTTGGTGATCATCAACCGCTTAACGGTAAAGTCTGTTTCTAGCTGAGCAACAATAATATCTAGATGCTTGGCATTGAAGCTTCTATCGATTATGAGCTTATCGTTAATATCTATACCAGCATTTAGCATGGAACGAGAGCCTACTTTACCAATAAACGTAGAGTACTCATTGGTGATCAGCATTTCGTTGAGATCGACCGACTTTTCAATAAAATCTTGTGCTGGTGAAGGAAATCCAGCTGATAATAATTCAGCTGCAATAGGAATTTGTAAAAGCGAGTTAGATCTGACGTGCTCGAGGTCAAGAATATCGCTTATCTTTTTATTTGCACCGCTAAATGCGATAACTTTCGTTTCAGGTTTTCCTGACGTTGAACTGCAAGTAGACATGAAAAAAACCTTACTATGATTTGAGACCCATTGTATTGAGAGCTGTATGTTTGTTCAAATATTTCTTAAAAGTTACCAATACACAATGGGTTATCCTTGGAGTTAGAATAAAGATCGTCTATCTTATGAATAATAAAATTTACACGTAATATGTCAGAGATGATGCCAATTATTCATTACTTAACAGTACAGGTTTGCAAACGGGTATTCATAGAGCCTAACTACGGCGTAATGCGTTCTAATGATCCATTAGTTATAGATCCTGATCTATCAATGCAGCCATTATGTTTACTTGGCATCTCCGTCAATGATTTTCCATTAAATTACACGGAATATTATGAAAAAAATGACAGTAGTTGTTCCCTGTCAAAATTCCTGAAGACTTTTTGGAGCCGTTACTACAAGACTAATGGCCCAAATATTCCATTAGTTTTTGGAATACCAGATATCCTGGTTATCGATCATCGTGTGAAGGATATTATTAATCAATCATTTTATAGTTGGTTAGACTCGAATAATATTCAATATGAGTTTTCTGATAGTAAGAATAAAAAAGCTATTGCTAATTTTCGTCAGCATCAACACTATCCTTATATTGAATGTTACTCTGAGATAGACGTCCTAGATACATATAAAACTAAAAATGAAGAATATGCCTTACCTTTATCCGTTCTAAACACGATGACTAACTATTTAGATAGTGTTTTTCTCTTATCAAAGCATCGTAAAACTTTAATAGCGTATACCAGCAGACCTATTAAGCATCCAACATTTACAGAGTGCTGTCCTAACGATCTCCGACTATTTGACATTACACCTTTAGAAAGTAAAGCCGATAGAACTTTACAGGATGCATATTGGGTTAGCTCCGATTTAGAAAATGGCAATTATGGATACTTGCGGAATAGACAAGTGAAAGAAGACATAGATTGCACCAGAGAAGATAAAAAAGCTTTTTTGGCCCTAATAAAATCATTGCCAGTTACTCAATGGATGGATATTTTTACAAGCAATCAGATTGAATTATTGAATCAATTAAAAAAACAACGATACAAAGACACAATTGATATCGATCAGATTAATTACGCAGATATGTGTTTTAAATTAGGGTTAAGTAGGGATTCTCAATACACAGTTTTAGCACTGGAGACATCTAAATTAAAACGTTCTGAAATGATTGAACTTTGGGATCAATATTCTCATGGAGGTGATGTTAAGTACTCTTGTGAAATTATGCTTCCTGACTGGTACTCTTCGCGAAATGATAAAATTTACAGATATTTTTATTTATCTATGTGGAACAGCAGCATTATTTTCATAAGTGAATCAGGATCTCCAGCAACAAAATGTTTTGATCAAGATGAATGCATTAATTACATGTCAAAAAATCAATTCAAAATACATAATTTAAGTAATATCGTTGATATACGTCACTTTGATGAATTGCTATTAAACAACAGGCAATATTTATTGAACATCGTTAAAGAAATGGATGCTTTTGAACTTTTAAAGGACCTAAATACCGTATAAAACAGAGTGTGGAAACACACTCTGTTTTATAGAAAATGATTTCTATTGGATATAATTGGACAAGTAATTATAAATACTCGGATCTTCAATATCCGATGGGAATCCACGATCACAGACAAGGATAAACTTATTCCCCTGCTTTATAATTAATGGCTCTGTTCCATATCAAAGGCTTTTTAAATACCCAAAATGGAATCTCAGCTGGAAGTGATGTGTTGTACAACCAGATCCCACTTGAAGCTGGTAGAACGGTTTGGGACAGTAAAGCAAATTGGTTTAAGTGTAATTATTAATTTTATTATCTAGCTTAAAAAGAGGTCATTAGGGACCTCTTTTTTTAACTCATAATTTATAGAATGCAAATAGCCTTATGAGGCCAGACTATATTCCTGTTCATGAGTAAAGTTGGCCAGAACCAGTGCATAAGATAAATCAGGTGGTACTGAGTTACCGACCATACGATATTGGTCTTGTTTAGTTAACTTCAATTGTTGGTTATTTTCATCATGTCCATAACTGAAAATATAATCATGCGGAAAGCCTTGAGCCTTATAAAGTTCAAATGGTTGAAGCATTCTAAAGCCAATATCTTCAATACAATAGCGTTCACCATTGATTTCAATGATTCCAAATTTTTCAAAAAGTTCATTTTTGAAATTTAACCCTTCAGTAAATCTCGTTAATAAAGCTCGTACCTCTGCAAATTGATTTACTGTTGTGAGTGTATGCATAGGTTCATTTAACTCTTGGCCAGTACATCCATTTTTCATTTTTGAAAGGTGACAAACATATAGTGAGTGGGTACCGCCTTTAGTTTCAGCTGTAATTGTCCTCAAAGGCTCATCGATCGGCATTGATCTCCGACTTGATCCATTTGCACATTCTGTAAGAATTGGAGCAGCTGCATCAACGATATATGGCTCTGGATTATGAACGATATATTTCAAAATACCGCGAACAATACGCTCTAACGTAGCTGGTGCCAGTGCTTTTTTTCTTTTAAATATACTAGGGCAATCAAAACTTAGATCTACGCATTCAGCAGCTGTACGCCATGGCAATAAACGTCCCTTTTTTACAAGACTGGTATTAGGATTACCATGGGTTTCCTTTGGCCATACGATTGGCAATCCATCACGGCGAGCTATTAAGAAAAATCGATTTCGTATAGTTGGTGAACCGAAGTCACATGCTTTTAATTCTTTGTATTCAACTGAGTATCCTTGATATTTCAATGCATTTACAAAGCAATTAAACGTTCGTCCCTTACGCTTTGGGCATGGACGTCCATCTTTATCAAGGTCACCCCATTCTGCAAACTCCGTTACATTTTCAAGCATTATTACACGAGGTCGAACCTTTGCTGCCCAGCGCAATGCAATCCAGGCCAATCCCCTAATGTTTTTATTGAGAGGTTTACCTCCCTTAGCTTTGGAATGGTGTTTACAGTCTGGGCTCAACCAGACTAATCCAACGGGTTGATTACCAGTGATTTCAACTGGATCTACATCCCAAACACTTTCACAATAATGTTTTGTAAGAGGATGATTTACCCGGTGCATCGCCAAAGCTTTAGGATCATGATTAATAGCAATATCAATCGGTCTCCCAAATGCACGTTCTAAACCGGTTGATGTTCCACCACCCCCGGCAAAATTATCAACAATAAGTTCGTGTGGTAATAAATTAAACATAATATAAACTCCAAGTTTTTGGCTTTTTGCCACTAAATTCGTGTACGCGAATACTGTATGAATACTTAGGCAAGCATTAGTTCATTTATAGAATCAATGGCTGCCAAATCATCATAATCATAGTAAGCATCATCGATGGCAGACGAAATTTCATATTCAGAAACTCCTGAATTCAGAGCGAGTTTTAAAAGATTCCGGTCTAATCGGTCATATTTGTTTGAAAATGCCATCAGTTTATGGTCATGCGCGTTATTGGCCATAAAGAATGAATATGCAAAACCAACAGGCGTTACACTTCGAGCATTTTTAGTGGCCAAGCTTTTCCCACCATATAACTTGTGCATTTTAGATCCCTCTATAGGCTCTACTGGTGCAATAGGTAGGTCAGCATTAAATCTACCCCATAATAAGGTTTTCTTAGTGTAAGTATCCCCAAAATGAAACGGATCAAACGACAGACGCCACGGCGACAACCCGGTTAAGCTCGCAATACGCCCTACTGGATTCTCAATTGCCCAAATATTCGGTTTAAAAAATTCAATTGTTCTTAAAGTTTGGTACACCAGCTCAATACTGCTTAACGTGCGACCATCAGCATCTTTGGCGGTAAAATGTCTTGCACCAGAAACAGCAAAGTCAGTACATGGGCATGCAGCTAAAATCGCATGAACGTCCAAACCATCAAAGCATGCAAAAAGCTCGTTAAAGAATTCCACGCTGAAGTTATTAATATCGCCAAAATAAGGATCTGCCTGTATATCAAAGCGAAATACTTGATAGCCAGCATCAACCCATGGTTGTGACCATGTGCCAGACAAATCAAAAAGAGAAATGACAATTTTTTGGTTGTTTTGGTTGCGGATCGTTGGATCTAGATATTGGTTAAACGCAACGTTTTTCCATTGTTCTAAACGCTCTAATGCGGAAGATCTGGACATCCAGCCATTAGCTTCAACATATGCTTGTGATTTCTTATTTAAGCGAACAACTTCATTCTTATGCGGTGCATCAAAGATATTTGAAATCTTAAACTCAGCATCAATAAAACTACTTCTTGCATCCAATAAAAGCTTATTGAAAAGTTGCAATTGTTCATTATTGTTTTGCGTTTTTACTAAATCCACGACCGACTCCAAGTTTTAAGCAATGAGCTTGATTACCTAATTTTAGAGTAATTTGTATGAATATAATTTTTTTTAAAAATAGTTATATGTCTATTCAGTTGAAGACGATTATCTACCATAAAGCTTATTGAGCTTTTCGGATGCTAAATCACTAAATTTGACGTAAATTGTGCTGGATGTCTTTGCCAATTTAACTTCAAGATGCTCATTAATCTGGATGTAAGCACCTTTACTAATATTTAGATCTTTAGTTAACTCCTGGATAGCCTGATCAAACCTATTCTCTTCTATCTTTAATAGTGAATATTCATTACTAATATTCAAATTAATAGATTTAGCGACCTGTTCAAAAGTGCGAATCATATTAAAACATAGGTCTATTTTTCTTTTTTTATTGATGCCAGTGCCGTGTATACGGGTTCTAGGAGATTTCTCGACAAACTTAAAACTCCATATCGTGTCGTATATACCAACTTGATTTGCCAAAACATCAACAAGAGAAGCGTTGCTAGATAGATTATCCAAGTCAGCAAGTGCTTTTCTTACCATCTTTAGTCCGAATACCTTACTGTTATGAGTACAATACTTCGTATAAAACCTAGTTTTTGCATCTGATTGGTGATTTATCTTAATAACTATTTGGTTATAAACCTTAATCCAATAAATATTACTCAATGTTAAATACAAAGGATCTCTTTCAGGCTGGCTTTGAATATTAGGAAGTATTACATTGAGGTCTGAGTGCTGGTTGAGTTGTAGTATGGATAATTGTATTTCTGGATCAAAAGAAACAAAGACCTTTCTTGCTTCAAGTAGCGCCGTAGTCTTTGTAGAAAACTCCTTAGAGAGCTCTTTTAATATTTGTTCTATTTCAGACTTCATCATAGTCGGTTTAACCAAAATTATCGAACAACAATAAGTAAATTAAAATAAATAGACAATAGAATGTTGGACACAACTATTAGCTCACCACAAAGCTCTTCTAGAATCAACATTTGAATACATCCTACGATTGAATAGACGAAAGGCCTGTAACCAGGCCTGGTAAATGATTACTTTGTATAAATCACATTCTTATATTGTGTTTGGAGCTTGTAGAACTCACGGCGAGATAGCTCTTTAGGGTTTTGAGCCATGATCGTATAAAACTTACGAATCTCTTGTTCCTTTGTTTCCGATGGTTCACTGATCTCAGCAATACGCACGGTTTCATACCAGCCGACTACTTGGCCATAGTCTTTAGATGCGATTTGCGCCGTAGAATAAAATACATAAGAAATAATGATGGTTGCAACACCAGTAATCGCTAACAACGTAAATGTCGTGCGACCCCATGCAAGAAGCTTTGCTTTGTATTCATCAAGAGCAAGCAACCAAGTACCAACCATCGCAAGAGCTAAAATATCACCTAAAATCATTTTGGTTTTCCTTAAATAAATTCACATTTCGCTTTTAATTATAGAAAATAAAACCCTTAAAACTTTTTTTCTAAAAACAATTATTCTTTTCTTAAAATATTTAAAAAGACTTATAAAACCACTTTAAGTTTGCTTAAAAACGCATACGCTGATTTTAATTGATTAAAATAAAACTCACGTTTTAATTTTTAGAGAAAAGTTAAAACCTTTTAAGGATTGATACTATGTATCTATTCCAACAGATAGGCGATCCCCTATGCACTCATTACCAGTTGACGCTAAATCAGCAAAACATTTTGCATCGAATCCTTTAAGTGATTGGGCAATAGGACTTGTCAAAGCTGATGCGGTGAATAACCACCTTAGTTTTGATGCTAACTGCAACCTTCAGTTAAGCACCGTTTTTGATTTTATTGCGATTGCGGATACCGAAGCAGAAGACTTTGAATCGCTGTTTTTAAAAGAGTTTGGTGAGGATTTCACACCATTAAGTCACCTGATGTGTGCTGAAAAAACAGGAGGTTTTAACTTGGTAAACTAAACACACTCATCAGGAGTTTACCATGAGCAAGAAACACAAGACTTACACCACAGAATTTAAAGCTGAAGCCATCAAATTAATTGAAGCCAATCAAGGCAATGTCTCGGAAACGGCTTTGTTGCACAAACCTATCTGTAAAGGGTTTTTCAGCGATATAATTTTCAAATGAAGAAGCCTACACACAAAATCTACCGCACAACCAATTGGCCCGCATATAACCGAGCACTCATGAGTCGCGGAAATATTGCCATTTGGTTTGATCCTGCTACGCAATGGTATGCGCCATCAAAAGGCAAACAAGG
>NZ_QUWR01000045.1:0-9768 GCF_003419885.1 Acinetobacter sp. SWAC5 | reverse complement strand
ACAAGGTCTTTAATTTGCTTGGTAAAGATGCTGGTTTCAATAAATAACATGGACTCTTTATACGTCAATGGCGTATTTGAATTTTAGCAGTTTCCATAACAAAAAACGAGAGCTGGTAGCTCTCTGTTATTCCTAAGTAGAAATGTCCTACCTAATAACCAAATAGAAATGTCCTATATGGACATTTCCAAGTCAAGCACAGGATTTAGATTTCTTTGTTCAATAACAGCTTTCTGAGCTTTACGACTCGGCATACTTTTCTTGGCACGGGAACTTTTATTTTGTTTTTCCAACTCTTCATGTTGTTGCTGGATATGGGCCAGAACCGCACCTAATCTTTTATTCTCAACTACTTCATTCTGCTGCAGTCTAGCCAGTTTATTGAAAATACTGTAGTTGATCTTCCGTCCTTCATGCATGATCGCTACAGTGCCATCCGGGTACTCCAGAAATGAAATGTATTGCCCAACAAGCTTATGATTTAGCTCTGTCGGTTCAAGCAGATAAATACACTTGTCATACGTGATGGTGAGGTTCTTCGTGACCTTACGCGGTTCCTGCCAGGTGAATATATCCTCCAGCTCAGCATCAGATTCTGTTAGCGGACGATGTAAGTTCTATGAATTTCGCGCACACTTGGCAAACTTCTGGTTGAACTGCTCAATAAAGCAGGGTAGCCAGGCATTGGCTTTGGCAATTGAACTGATGCCTTCCAGACGCATCTCCTTGATCAAACGGTCTTGAAGGGTTCTATTCGCGCGTTCTACGCGACCTTTAGCCTGTGGTGAGTTGGCAAAGATAATATCAATCTTTAACTCATTCAGAATCCGGCCAAATTGCGTGATTTTGCTGTCCTGGCTCGATTTCTGGTTCACTCGGAATACCGAATGTTTATCGCTATATATAAAAGGCCAGAGGCTTGCCGTATTGTTCAATGTAGACTCGGGGGAAAGAATATAGTCAAAGGTCGTTTCCGTCTCACAAAAGCGTAGATGTAACAGCTTTCTAGTGGCATCATCGAGATAAACCAGCAAGCAGCATTTCGCGGAACGGCCTTCAAACCAGTCATGATATGAGCCATCAATCTGGATCAGCTCACCGAAGCAATCCCGGTTATAACGTGGCTGATATGGACGTTTAAGGCGCTTGGATCGTGGAATCCAGAGGTCATTGCCGTCATCCAGCTCCGAAGCGTTTCTAACGGGATATTCAGGTCAAACATGCTGCTGAGTTTTTCATGCGCCAAGTTGGGTCCAAATCCAACCAGATGTTCAGGAATAATGGAAAGACATCTTGATTTTAATAAATAAAACACTCGTATTAATTTTCATTCATTTTTTTAGTTGCTTTATAGATACCAAATCGTTTCACCCCAATCACTTTCCTGTCTTAAAAGTATTTCACCTTTCGCAAAGTAACGTTATCGCGATTGATTTGCAGGACTCCACTAATTGAGGTAAAACGAAAGTGGGTTGATTATGTCAATCAATATCGGCGCGGTAAAATGGAGCAGTTGAACGTGGTAAGGCTTGATGACCACGTATTTGATCCGCGATTTTCTCAGCCATCATAATGGTGGTTGCATTTAAGTTACCTGTGATAATCAGCGGCATAATCGACGCATCAACAACACGTAAATTTTGCATCCCATGTACACGACCTTGTCCATCGACTACCGCCATATCATCTTCGCCCATTTTACAACTACAGGATGGATGATAAGCAGTTTCAGCGTGATTTCGCACAAATTCATCTAATTCAGCATCGGTACTCACATCTTTTCTAGGGCTGATTTCTTCGCCTCGATAAGGATCAAGTGCAGGTTGGTTCATAATTTCACGAGTAATCCGGATAGCGTCACGAAATTCCTGCCAGTCTTGTTCGGTCGACATGTAGTTAAATAAAATACTTGGATGGTCGAAAGGGTTTTTAGATGTCACATGTACTCGACCGCGTGAAGGTGAGCGCATCGAACCGACATGGGCTTGGAAGCCATGCTCTTTGACGGCATTACTGCCATTATAGTTAATTGCAACAGGCAAGAAGTGGTATTGAATATTTGGCCAAGCAAACTCTTTGGAGGATCGAATAAAGCCACCTGCTTCAAATTGATTGCTTGCTCCAATCCCTGTTCCGTTAAACAACCACTCTGCACCAATTGCAGGTTGGTTTTGCCATTTTAAAGCAGGGTAGAGAGAAACAGGTTGCTTACACTTATATTGTAAGTACATTTCTAAATGGTCTTGCAGGTTTTCACCGACACCCGGTAAGTCATGCACCACTGGAATGTCGAGAGACTGAAGTAAAGTACTTGAACCAACACCCGAACGTTGCAAAATTTGCGGTGATGCAATCGCTCCAGCACAGAGTAGGACTTCTTTATTGGCATAGACCTGAAGTAAGTTGTTTTGATTAGCACCTTGAATATATTCAACACCAATCGCTTGTTTGCCATTGAACAAAATTTGATTGGTCATGGCATGGGTGATAATGGTTAGATTCGCTCGACCTTTGGCCATATCTAAATAGCCACGTGCTGTGCTTGAGCGTCGACCTTTGGGGGTCACGGTTCGATCCATTGGGCCGAAACCTTCTTGTTGATAACCATTTAAATCATCAGTGCGTGGATAGCCTGCTTGCACACCTGCTTCAACCATGGCATGGAATAAAACATTATTGTCTGCTTTAGGCGTGGCGACAGAAACAGGGCCAGCATCGCCATGATAGTCATTGCCACCAATATCACGGGTTTCTGCTTTTTTGTAGTAAGGCAGACAGTCGGCATAGCTCCAATTTTCAAGGCCTTTCAAGCTAGCCCATTGTTCTAAGTCCATGGCATTACCACGGATATAGCACATGCCATTAATGAGGGACGAACCGCCTAAGCCTTTACCGCGACCACATTCCATGCGGCGGTTATTCATATGAGGTTCTGGGTCGGTTAAATACGCCCAGTTATAACGACGACCTTGCAAGGGATAGGCTAAGGCAGCAGGCATCTGAGTACGGAAGTCGATACGATAATCGGGACCACCTGCTTCGAGTAAGAGCACGGAAACATCTGGGTCTTCGGTTAAACGAGCAGCCAGTACATTACCTGCTGAACCTGCGCCAATAACAATATAATCGTAGTGTTGAGAATGCATAATGATCCTTTTTCTATGGCAGGGCCACGTTGCATGAGAACGTGGCCACATGTTGAGTTGAGGATGAAAAAAAAATAAAAAGGAAGTAGGGATTTAGCTAGCTAAAATTCAGACTTTAAAAAATACTTTGGTATTCGCCTAGTTCAACTTGAACCGATTTGATGCGGGTATAGTGTTCAAGTGTGGTAATGCCATTTTCACGTCCGACCCCTGACTGTTTATAACCACCCACAGGCATTTCAGCAGGGGATTCGCCCCAAGTATTGATCCAGCAAATGCCTGCCTCAAGCTGATGAATAATGCGATGAGCTTGGGAAATATCTTGTGTGACCACACCCGCAGCTAAACCATAACTGGTGTTGTTGGCACGTTGAATAGCTTCTTCAATACTGTCATAGCTTAAAATGCTCATGACTGGACCAAAGATTTCATCTTGCACAATGTGCATGTCGTCATGACAGTCGGTGAACACGGTAGGTAAAACATATGCGCCCTGAGCAAGTGCTGCTTCAGTTCCACGTTGTCCACCAATCAATAAAGTCGCACCTTGTTGTTTGCCTGACTCAATATAAGACAAGACTTTTTCCATATGCGGAAAGCTGACTAAAGGTCCAAAGTTGGTTTCAGCCTGCATCGGGTCACCTATGCGGATACGTTTTACACGTGCAATCACAGCCTGTTCAAATGCAGCCTTGAGGGTTTGTGGTACAAATACACGGGTGCCATTGGTACATACTTGACCTGAGCTAAAGAAGTTCGCCATTACCGCAATATCGGCTGCGCGATCAAGGTTGGCATCTGCACAAATAATGAGAGGTGATTTGCCACCGAGCTCCATGGTGACTTCTTTGAGACTAGAAGCCGCAGCACTGGCCATAACCTTTTTACCCGTTGCCACACCACCTGTGAACGAAATTTTTTGAATGTCGGGGTGTTCAGTCAACCATTGACCCACTTCAGCACCAAAACCTTGTACCACGTTGAAAACACCAGCAGGTACGCCTGCTTCAGTGTAGATCTCTGCCAACTTTAAGGCGGTAAGAGGGGTCACTTCGCTAGGTTTAAAAATCATGGCATTCCCTGCGGCGAGAGCCGGAGCTGATTTCCAAAGTGCTATTTGGATTGGATAATTCCAAGCACCAATCCCTGCCACTACACCTAAAGGTTCACGGCGTGTGTAGAAAAAACTACTTTCACGTAGTGGTACTTGTTCACCTTGAATGGCCGTTGCAAGTCCTGCGTAGTACTCTAAAACATCTGCACCAGTGACAATGTCCACAGTAGAAGTTTCACTGAAGGCTTTCCCTGTATCGAGTGTTTCAAGGCGAGCTAACTCGTCATTACGTGCGCGTAAAATATCGACTGCACGACGTAAAATACGGGCACGTTCGACCGCTGTTTTGGCAGCCCATTCACGCTGCCCTTGTACAGCACTTTGCACTGCTGCATCGACATCAGCTTTGGATGCTTGCTGAATAGTGGCAATGACCTGACCTGTAGCAGGATTGATACTGTCAAAGGTTTGATCACTGGTGGCATTGAAATATTGTCCGTGAATATAAAGCGAGTGAAGCTGTACATCATTCATTTTGTTGTTCCTGCCGTATCTGTTGAATTAAGCGAAGTTGCATATCGACATAGTCGTATGCAATAGAACGTGCCAAATCACGATCAAATGCTTGATGACCACTTAAACTCCCACGTAACCATAAGCCATCAATCAGTGCTGCTAACCCTTTAGCGGCTTGGCTTGCTTGTGACTTCGGCATGAGTTGCAAGAAATGAAACTTCAAATTTGAATAAAGACGTTGGTCATTAATTCTTTGCAGTCGACCTAAGTCGGGTAGGTGCATACTGGCAGACCAAAAATCCAGCCAAACCCGCATAGCAGTGTTGTTGACCTGACTGATGTCAAAGTTGGCATCAATAATGGCTTTGAGCGAATGTTCTGGACTGGGCTGCGCCACCTTTACTTTATAACTCGCCGTGGTCTTGGCTAAGACATTGAGCATTTGACGCATGCAACTGTGTATGAGACCTTGTTTATCACCAAAATAATGACTCACAATGCCGGTAGAAAGCTGTGCTTTTTTTGCAATTTGAGCAATGGTGGTATTGGATAAGCCCACTTCATAAATGACTGCATAGGCAGCATTAATGATTTCTTCACGGCGCTCATGCTCAGGTTTTACTCTACGTTTATTCATGACAATCCAAAACAATTTGCCTTAAATTTAAAGGTGTTAGATTCAATAACTTACATGGAAAGCATCATAGCATTTTTTTATAATACTCATTATTGATTGAACGTTCAATCAATAATGAGTACACTTATGGTTAAATTCAAAGCAAAGTACTGCTAAATTGCTTTGGATGTTCCACATAACTGTTTATTTATCAAAAGGATGTAACATAAGGGTTTAATTGCAGAACATCATTCAGAAAAGTGAGCTGATGAGCTATAGGTTTACGGTTTTATACTTTTTTCGAGTTGAGAAAGCTCTTATAGTCATTTTGAGGGGAGATATGTGTAGGATTCCTATCAAAATATCAATGAACAAGGGTGGCTCACATTTTAAAACTGTGTAGAAAATGCACCTCATAATTGATTTAGACCTTCGGGTTTAAAGAAGATAGCGTTTTTATTTCTGATAAAAATACTGTCGTTTTCGTTAGTCGATTTTTAAGCTCTCGACCACGAGAAGTTTAAAAATTGTCTTTTGTCTTTTTTATTTACTTTCTTGAGGATTGTATGGCAACAGATAATCCAAGAGCAGTTGATGATCAAACATTAGCGCCTAAAGACCGTTTAAATGGTGTGGTCTTTTATATTTCAGCTCTCATTATTTTAATTTTTTCTGTTACCACCATTTTGTTTAATGACTTTGCTAACCGAACCTTAAATATGGTTTTGGCTTGGGTGAGTTCAACTTTTAGTTGGTATTACTTACTCGCAGCGACCTTGTATATGGTCTTTGTGATTTTCATTGCCTGTTCTCGCTATGGCAATATCAAATTAGGTCCCAAACATTCCAAACCTGAATTTAGCCTTTTAAGTTGGTCTGCAATGCTGTTCTCAGCTGGGATCGGCATCGATTTGATGTTCTTCTCGGTGGCGGAACCTTTATCTCACTATATGCATCCACCTGTGGGTGAGGGGCAGACCCTAGAGGCTGCACGTCAAGGCATGGTGTGGACGCTGTTTCACTATGGTCTAACGGGATGGTGTATGTATGCCTTGATTGGCATGGCATTGGGCTATTTTAGTTATCGCTATAACTTACCACTGACCATTCGATCTGCTTTATATCCGATCTTTGGTAATAAGATTCATGGGCCGATCGGTCATAGTGTCGATACCGCTGCGGTCATCGGTACTATTTTTGGTATTGCTACGACCTGCGGGATTGGGGTAGTACAACTGAACTATGGCTTACATGTGTTGTTTGATTTACCTGAAAACCTTTGGATGCAAACCGCATTAATTGTGGTTGCGGTGGTAATGACCATTATTTCAGTGACTTCAGGGGTGAATAAGGGACTGCGAGTTCTCTCCGAGATTAATATTTATGTTTCTGTCGGCTTGATGCTGTTTATTTTGTTCTTAGGCAATACCGAATTTTTACTGAATGCTTTTGTGCAAAATATTGGGGACTACATTAACCGTTTTCCAAGTATGACTTTGGAAAGTTTTGCCTTTGAACAACCGAAAGAATGGATGAACAGTTGGACATTGTTCTTTTGGGCATGGTGGGTGGCTTGGTCACCATTTGTAGGTTTGTTTTTAGCACGGATTTCACGTGGTCGAACCATTCGTGAGTTTGTTAGCGGAACTCTCATTATTCCTCTGTTTTTCACACTCACGTGGTTATCAATATTTGGAAATAGTGCACTACATAGTGTGATTTTTGATGGTAACTTAGCCCTTGCACAGAGTGTGATTGCAAATCCTGCACATGGTTTTTATGACTTACTGGCTCAGTATCCATGGTTTCCGTTTATTGCAGGTGTAGCCACAATTACTGGCTTACTATTTTATGTGACCTCGGCGGACTCTGGTGCGCTGGTGTTGGGTAATTTCACCACTCAATTTACCAATGTCGATCATGATGCACCGCGATGGTTGAGTGTATTCTGGGCCATAGCGATTGGTTTATTAACCCTTGCAATGTTGATGGCTAACGGGATTACGGCACTACAAAATGCCACAATCATTATGGGGTTGCCGTTTAGTTTTGTGATGTTCTTGGTCATGGCAGGTTTGTATAAGTCATTGCGTTTAGAAGACTATCGACAAGCTAGTAGCAGTTTAAATGCTGCACCCGTGGTGGGCAATGTCGACATCCTCAACTGGAAAAAGCGTTTGTCCCGAGTCATGCACCATCCAGGAACAACTGAAACTCGGCGTATGCTCGATGACATCTGCCGGCCTGCGGTGATGGCGGTTGCCGAGGAAATGCAAAAACGTGGTATCGACATCAGTGTTCAAGAAAGTGCGCTAGAAGAAGACTCAAATCTATATCATTTAGATTTGATGATTCATTTGGAAGAAGAACAAAACTTTGTCTATCAAATTTGGCCAGTACGTTATATCGCTCCGACCTTTAGTGAACGAGGCAAACTGGGTAAACGCTTCTACTACCGTCTTGAAACTTATTTGTATGAAGGTTCTCAAGGCAACGACCTTGTTGGTTATACCAAAGAGCAAGTGATTAATGATGTGCTGGATCGTTATGAGCGCCATATGACCTTCTTACATATCAATCGAATCAGTCCAGGGAATCGTCCCTTATTTCCAGACCCTCAAGGATAATTAGGAGGAACCATGTTGACCTCATATTTACATGCTTTTGCTTTGTTTTTCTCATTGCTGAATCCGTTTTTAATGAGTATTTACATGATTGGCATGATTCGGAACTCCGAAGCTAAAGTGTTTAATAAAGCCTTGATTCAGGGCTGTCTCATTGCTTTTATAGTATTTATGCTGTTCGCATGGGGTGGGGAAGCGATTTTTAGTAAATATTTAAATGTACGCTTTGAAGCCTTTCAAATATTTGGTGGTCTGATCTTCTTGGTGATTGGTTATCGCTACGTGTTTCAGGGAGCAGATACCATTGGTGAAATGCGTGGTGCGCCTGAGCATTTGGCAGGAACCATTGCGATGCCTTTTATGATTGGTCCAGGAACCATCAGTGCTGCTGTGGTGACAGGTATGGCACTGCCAATCAGCGGCGCAGCGATGATTATTTTTCTGACTTTGGCGTTGACCTGTGGCTTGATGATTTTAATGAAATTTGCGCATGACCATTTGCGTTATAAGCATGCCAAATATATTGACCGTTATGTTGATATTGTCGGGCGACTGTCAGCCTTACTGATTGGGACTATTGCGGTAGATATGATTATTAATGGGGTTTTAGGTGTTTTAACAGAAACGTACTGACATACTCCCACCACTTTCGCTTAGCTTAAGTGGTGGATTCTAAAAGACAATACTCTTAGGCGACTTTTTTTTTGCGGATTTCACTTGTTTTTTGCTTAGTAGGTCGACCTTTACTACACATCTTCCAAAAACATAACTGTTAGTCCCACCGCCCACCGATGTGTCTGGCTGCAGATAAAGTTCGACCTGATGCTGTTTAAAATCAGCTGCGAAGATTCTGCTGGTTTTTTACTGCAAATTCATATTTAAATGATCATTAAGTATTGTGCTAATCTGGACAAACAGTTATTGCTCTTTAAGATGATTAATTAATCGTTCATAGTCATTTTTAGAAAGTTTACCAATGTAAGTTAATTTTGTCATATCAATTGGCAATTGATATGTCTGTACAGTATCAATCCATGATTTTTTACTTAGTCCAACCGATTTCCAATCTGTAATTTCAATATATTTACTTTTAATAAAGTCAGATTTATTGTCATATTGACTGCTTAAACGGAATACGATGTAGTCTTTTTTTGTTTGTCGAATATATAAAACAGGACGGGTTTTACCATCTGCTATGTCTGTAAAACCAACGTAAGCCCAATACAAGTCCTGTGCCATTAGTATCCACCATCATCATTTAAAAACTCTTGAGCAGATTTTGTATCGGATACTTTTACACTCGGAATATTATGGCTCAGGGCTATGAGCTGTGCTGTATTAAAATCATCATCACTTATTTGATTACTCACAGGAATTCGACCTGTTTTAGCAATTTCAGCCATAACCATACTAAAAACAGATGCAGGGGTTAGCCCAACTTTTTTGATTATGTACTCTGCTGATTCTGAGATTGCCTCATCCACAGTATATTGAACTCTTTTTTTAATTAGCGTAGACATTTAACACCTCTTAATCTTTTCAATGCCATTTTACGGCATAAAGTGACACCAAACAAGTAAATAGTAAGTGTCCATTCTTAATAAGAATTGGTGTCCAAGTAGCTGTTGATGTGCATCATAGACCGGACATTTTTATTGGTGAGAATATAGACACTTTAAATGGGTTCTAACAAATGCTGCTATTCACCAATTAAAATGTCTATGCGATAAACCATTTAAAATGTCCTGTTTTTAACTGCAAGAGTCAAGAACAGGATTTAAATATCTTTGTTCAATAACAGCTTTCTGAGCT
>NZ_QUWR01000044.1:0-9785 GCF_003419885.1 Acinetobacter sp. SWAC5 | reverse complement strand
TTAATGAAGAAAATGGGCATTAATGCGTTATATCGTAAACCAAATCTAAGTCAGGCCAATCAAGCTCACCGTAAATATCCATATCTGCTCAAAGGATTGGCTATTCAGCGCAGTAATCAAGTGTGGTCTACGGATATAACGTATATCCCTATGGCAAAAGGCTTTGTTTATTTATGTGCTGTGATTGATTGGCATAGCCGCAAGGTACTTGCGCATAGAGTATCGATTAGTATGGAGGTTACATTTTGCATAGAAACATTAAATGAAGCTATTGAAAAATATGGCCGACCTGAAGTCTTTAATACAGACCAAGGCAGTCAGTTTACCAGTGATGCATTTATTGATGTATTGAAATCAAATGGCATTCAAATCAGTATGGATGGTAAAGGTCGATGGGTTGATAATGTGATGGTTGAACGATTATGGCGGAGCGTTAAATATGAAGAGGTGTATCTCAAAGCCTACAGCAATGTTTTGGATGCGAAGAAGCAATTAAACGCATATTTTGAATTTTATAATTTGAAACGACCTCATTCGAGTCTGGACAAAATGACTCCAGATGAGTTTTACTATGACCAGCTACCACAACAAAATAAGGTAGCTTAACTAGAGCAGAGTATCACTTATAAATAAGCTTTTAGTTGTTCAAACAAGTGGGACCACCTCTCACCTCCGCGCTTCATCAGAAAACTGAAGGAACCTCCATTGAATCGAACTAATATTTTTTTTGGTGAATCGCATTCTGACTGGTTGCCTGTCAGAGGCGGAGAATCTGGTGATTTTGTTTTTCGACGTGGTGACGGGCATGCCTTCGCGAAAATCGCACCTGCTTCCCGCCGCGGTGAGCTCGCTGGAGAGCGTGACCGCCTCATTTGGCTCAAAGGTCGAGGTGTGGCTTGCCCCGAGGTGATCAACTGGCAGGAGGAACAGGAGGGTGCATGCTTGGTGATAACGGCAATTCCGGGAGTACCGGCGGCTGATCTGTCTGGAGCGGATTTGCTCAAAGCGTGGCCGTCAATGGGGCAGCAACTTGGCGCTGTTCACAGCCTATCGGTTGATCAATGTCCGTTTGAGCGCAGGCTGTCGCGAATGTTCGGACGCGCCGTTGATGTGGTGTCCCGCAATGCCGTCAATCCCGACTTCTTACCGGACGAGGACAAGAGTACGCCGCAGCTCGATCTTTTGGCTCGTGTCGAACGAGAGCTACCGGTGCGGCTCGACCAAGAGCGCACCGATATGGTTGTTTGCCATGGTGATCCCTGCATGCCGAACTTCATGGTGGACCCTAAAACTCTTCAATGCACGGGTCTGATCGACCTTGGGCGGCTCGGAACAGCAGATCGCTATGCCGATTTGGCACTCATGATTGCTAACGCCGAAGAGAACTGGGCAGCGCCAGATGAAGCAGAGCGCGCCTTCGCTGTCCTATTCAATGTATTGGGGATCGAAGCCCCCGACCGCGAACGCCTTGCCTTCTATCTGCGATTGGACCCTCTGACTTGGGGTTGATGTTCATGCCGCCTGTTTTTCCTGCTCATTGGCACGTTTCGCAACCTGTTCTCATTGCGGACACCTTTTCCAGCCTCGTTTGGAAAGTTTCATTGCCAGACGGGACTCCTGCAATCGTCAAGGGATTGAAACCTATAGAAGACATTGCTGATGAACTGCGCGGGGCCGACTATCTGGTATGGCGCAATGGGAGGGGAGCAGTCCGGTTGCTCGGTCGTGAGAACAATCTGATGTTGCTCGAATATGCCGGGGAGCGAATGCTCTCTCACATCGTTGCCGAGCACGGCGACTACCAGGCGACCGAAATTGCAGCGGAACTAATGGCGAAGCTGTATGCCGCATCTGAGGAACCCCTGCCTTCTGCCCTTCTCCCGATCCGGGATCGCTTTGCAGCTTTGTTTCAGCGGGCGCGCGATGATCAAAACGCAGGTTGTCAAACTGACTACGTCCACGCGGCGATTATAGCCGATCAAATGATGAGCAATGCCTCGGAACTGCGTGGGCTACATGGCGATCTGCATCATGAAAACATCATGTTCTCCAGTCGCGGCTGGCTGGTGATAGATCCCGTCGGTCTGGTCGGTGAAGTGGGCTTTGGCGCCGCCAATATGTTCTACGATCCGGCTGACAGAGACGACCTTTGTCTCGATCCTAGACGCATTGCACAGATGGCGGACGCATTCTCTCGTGCGCTGGACGTCGATCCGCGTCGCCTGCTCGACCAGGCGTACGCTTATGGGTGCCTTTCCGCAGCTTGGAACGCGGATGGAGAAGAGGAGCAACGCGATCTAGCTATCGCGGCCGCGATCAAGCAGGTGCGACAGACGTCATACTAGATATCAAGCGACTTCTCCTATCCCCTGGGAACACATCAATCTTACCGGAGAATATCGTTGGCCAAAGCCTTAGCGTAGGATTTCGCCCTCTCCCGCAAACGACCCCATGTGGGCGGTAAAATCAGCTATGTCCGTATTCCCTCACCTGAAGACTTCTGGTGATGAAAATGGCATCCCCACCCGGAAACTGGAAAACCCGCTATAAAGCCAGTGATCTTGCAGACCATCAAAGATTAGAAATGACCTGCAAGAAATGTAACCGCCTTGTTTATATCAATAAGGCAATGATCAGCTCAATTCGAGGACACGAGCAATTATATTTGGACGAAGTTGAACGACGCGCACGCTGCAAAGCTCAAAATTGCCGTGGCACCATGCGCATGGCAATGGTGCGTCTTGATGAACTCAGCGGTTTTATTGGCGGGATTGCTTGATCTCCCGCCAAGATTTTAAGATCGCAATAAACTGGCTGACTGGCGCAATAATGGTATAGCAATAAGATAAAGGCTTGCTGCGACGAGCCAAACCCAACCATCCCACTGCCCCGCGGTTAAGCCATAAAGCGTCGTAAATCCGACCGGCCCGATAATCGAGGTTATATTCGTCAACCCCGTTAAAGTTCCCTGTAAAGCACCTTGTTTTTCATCGCAAACAAGACCTGAAATAATGGCCTGCAAAGCAGGCATACCAATGCCGCCTGTGGCCAGCATAAAAATTGCCGGCAGAACCATCCAGCTTTGCGTGATAAAAGCCAGCAATAAAAACCCGCACATATCAGCGCCCATTCCAAGCAGCAACACACCGCGGTCACCCAGTCGCTTTGAAAGAGTGCCGGTTAAAACAGCTTGTACGAATGTATGTGCTGCACCAAAAACGGCCAGCGACACACCTGCTGTGCCAATATCCCAATTCAAGCGCTGTTCGCCATAAATCACCCACAAAGCGGCGGGCGCCTGCCCAATCAGCTGCATAAGAAAAAACAACGCAAAAAAGCTGGCAAGTCCCTGAACTGCAAAATTGAAGCGAAAGCCTTCAAACAAATTGATTTTGGCTGGCTGTCCTTCAGGCGGTTGTGACGGCGTTTTGGGCAACAAGAAAGCCACCAAACAAAAGGCAATTGCATTGAGAAGAGCCCCTGCCACAAAGGGCGCATGCACAGATATATCACCAAGAACACCGCCAATAGCAGGCCCTGCAATCATACCTGCACCAAAACACGCCCCCATAAAACCAAACCAACGCGCACGTTCTTCCTGTTTAGTTGTATCAGCGATAATTGATGCCGCGATTGCACCAGTTGCTCCGGTAACACCTGAGATAATCCGGCCGATATAAAGCACCCATAAAACAGGCGCTGCCGCCATTATGCTATAATCAATCGTGGCACCTAAAAATGAAACCAGCAAAATAATCCGCCGTCCATAGCGGTCAGATAACCGCCCTAAAACGGGCGCGCAAAAGACCTGCATAAACGCATAAAGCGATAAAAAAACACCATAGTGAAATGCTGTTTGCTCTGCCGGTACAAATTCATTTAATAAAGCCGGAACCACCGGCATGATTAATCCCAAACCAATCGCATCAAGCGCGACAACAATGAGTGCGGTTATAAGTGATTTTGACATAGATGTGACTTTTATTTATCATTGATAAGTTGGCGATAATAAACTTTATCAACGATAAATTGTCAAGAGGTAATGCAATAAAATGACCAAATTGGATCGTGAGACCGTTATTCAGGCTGCACTTGAACTTCTCAACGAAGTCGGTGTTGACAATTTAACAACGCGAAAATTGGCCGAGCGCCTGAAGGTGCAGCAACCTGCTCTTTATTGGCATTTTCGCAATAAGCGCGCCCTGCTTGATGCCTTATCTGAAGCCATGTTAGAAAAAAATCACACCCGCACCGTGCCTCAGACAGGAGAAGACTGGCGTGTCTTTTTAAAAGAAAATGCACTCAGCTTTCGTAGCGCACTGCTTTCTTATCGTGATGGCGCACGCATTCATGCGGGCACACGCCCAACCAGTGCGCAATATGAGCGCGTGGAAAAACAGATCAGATTTTTATGTGAGAGCGGATTTGAACAGCCCGATGCCGTACGGGCATTAGTGATTGTCAGTCATTATACGACGGGCTCTGTCAGTGAGCAGCAAGCAGCCCTCGAAGATAGTTCTGAACGCAAACAAGCCTCAAAAGAAGCCCCTGCACAGCCATCACAGTTTCTATCTCATGCCTTTGATACATTCGATGCGGAAGGTGCCGATTTTGCCTTTGAATATGGATTGGATGCTTTAATTTCCGGTCTGGAAATGAAGAAAGCCACAAAATAACTTAGCAGATGCAACATAAAAAAGCCCCGCAAAGCGAGGCTTTTAAAATGATTAACTTAAAGATTATGCTTTTGGTGCAGCTTTTGGTTTGCGTGTTGAATAGACGACAAAGAACCCTGCAACCAAACCATAACCAAGCCATTTAAATGGCAGTATATCCGCATCTTCGCTGCGGATTGCACGTACCGCAACCGTGCCCGGACGTGTTTCCACACCCGCTTTACCACTGCTTTGAGCCGCTTCAATCTGATCAGGTGAGACGACCCATTCACGGCCTGTATATTTATCATAGGCCATAAAACCAAAGCCCACGATGAGTGCGGTGATTGCGCCTGCAATCAAACGAATGCGCATATTCATATCAAATTTCCATTATTTAATCTTGTTCAGCTTTTAAGCTGACAACAGCAAAAACATCAATTAGCAAAGCCGATCACTTATTATTATCTAATTCAAAATCACAAAATGGGGTCGTTTGCGGGAGGGGGCGGAATCCTACGCTAAGGCTTTGGCCAGCGATATTCTCCGGTGAGATTGATGTGTTCCCATCCGAGCGGCGAAACATGGGCCAAGAGATCGGGCGATAGCAGCTTTCCATCGCGTTTCTGGTTTGCAACGACCTCGCCGAGCTTCATGGTGTTCCAGAAGATGATGATGGCGGCGAGCAGATTCATGCCGGCGATGCGGTAATGCTGGCCTTCGGCGGAACGGTCGCGGATTTCACCGCGGCGGTGGAAGCTGATTGCCCGCTTCAGCGCATGATGAGCTTCGCCTTTGTTGAGCCCGATCTGGGCACGCCGTTGGAGTTCGGCATCCAGAATCCAGTCGATCATGAACAGGGTGCGCTCGACGCGACCGACTTCCCGCAGGGCTGTCGCGAGCTCGTTCTGCCGCGGATAGGAGGCGAGTTTCCGCAGAATCTGGCTTGGCGCGACGGTCCCGGCAGCAATGGTGGCGGCGATGCGCAGGATGTCGGGCCAATTGCGCTCGATCATGGCTTGGTTGACCTTTCCGCCGATCAACGCTCGCAGGTGCGCCGGGGCGGCCGACGGATTGAACGCGTAGAGCCGTTTGGATGGCAGGTCGCGGATGCGCGGAGCGAACCGGTAGCCGAGAATGGCACATGCGGCAAAGACGTGATCGGTGAAGCCGCCCGTGTCGGTGAACTGCTCGCGGATATGGCGTCCAGCATCGTTCATCAGCAGGCCATCGAGGATGTAAGGCGCTTCGCTTGCCGTTGCAGGAATCACCTGGGTTGCGAACGGCGCATATTGGTCGGAGACGTGGCTATAGGCTTTCAGGCCCGGGGTATTGCCATATTTCGCGTTGACCAGGTTCATGGCCTCACCTTGCTCTGTAGCGACGAAGAACTGTCCGTCGCTCGAAGCCGACGTGCCCATGCCCCAGAACCGGGCCATGGGTAACGCTGCCTGTGCCTCGACCACCATGGCCAGCGCCCGGTCATAGGCTTCGCCCTCGACATGCCACCGTCCAATGCGGATCAATTCCCAGAAGGTGTGGGTGTTTGTCGCATCCGCCATTTTGCGCAAGCCGAGGTTGATCCCTTCCGCCAAGATAACGTTCATTAGCCCGATCCGGTCAGCGCAGGGTGCTCCTGTGCGCAGATGGGTGAACGCTTCGGTGAAGCCGGTCGCCGCATCCACCTCCAGCAGGAGATCGGTGATGCGCGTGGGCGGGATCTGCTTGTAGAGATCGAGCACCAGATCTTCGGCGCCTGTCGGCGCGGCGGCTTCGAGTTTCTCGATATGCAGAACGCCGTTTTCAATCGACCCGCCCGGGATCGTGCCTGCGCGAGCGGCACGGCCAAGCTCGCGCAACCGCATGTCGAGGCGAGCTTGCCGGTCTGCCAGCCATTCCTCCGGCCGCAATGGCACAGCGAGACGACCGCCTTCCGCGATGGATTGTGCCGGAACGAGTGCGTGTTTCAGATCGCCATAGCGCCGGGACCTAGTAAGCCAGACATCTCCGGAGCGGAACGCATCGCGCAGATGGAACAGCACCGCGATCTCCCATAGGCGAGCGTCGCCAGCCCTCTGGGCCCGAAGGTGGCGATGCCATTTCGAGCTGGGCCGCAAGAAGCTGGTCATCGCGGCATCGTTCAAACCGGTACGAAGGGCCGTCACCGCTTCCAGAAGCGGCAGTGCAACGGGCGCAGCTCGCAGATCGAGCAGGCGCAACATGCGTGGAGCGTATCGGCGGAAGCGGTGATAACCGTCGAGCACATGATTGAGCGGATCGTCGGCCATGGTGGCGGTCAGCCTGGTTGCCATTGCAACAAGGGTTTTTAAGCCGTCCCACCCTGACCCACTCGCGATGGCACTGTTGCAAATAGTCGGTGGTGATAAACTTATCATCCCCTTTTGCTGATGGAGCTGCACATGAACCCATTCAAAGGCCGGCATTTTCAGCGTGACATCATTCTGTGGGCCGTACGCTGGTACTGCAAATACGGCATCAGTTACCGTGAGCTGCAGGAGATGCTGGCTGAACGCGGAGTGAATGTCGATCACTCCACGATTTACCGCTGGGTTCAGCGTTATGCGCCTGAAATGGAAAAACGGCTGCGCTGGTACTGGCGTAACCCTTCCGATCTTTGCCCGTGGCACATGGATGAAACCTACGTGAAGGTCAATGGCCGCTGGGCGTATCTGTACCGGGCCGTCGACAGCCGGGGCCGCACTGTCGATTTTTATCTCTCCTCCCGTCGTAACAGCAAAGCTGCATACCGGTTTCTGGGTAAAATCCTCAACAACGTGAAGAAGTGGCAGATCCCGCGATTCATCAACACGGATAAAGCGCCCGCCTATGGTCGCGCGCTTGCTCTGCTCAAACGCGAAGGCCGGTGCCCGTCTGACGTTGAACACCGACAGATTAAGTACCGGAACAACGTGATTGAATGCGATCATGGCAAACTGAAACGGATAATCGGCGCCACGCTGGGATTTAAATCCATGAAGACGGCTTACGCCACCATCAAAGGTATTGAGGTGATGCGTGCACTACGCAAAGGCCAGGCCTCAGCATTTTATTATGGTGATCCCCTGGGCGAAATGCGCCTGGTAAGCAGAGTTTTTGAAACGTAAGGCCTTTGAATAAGACAAAAGGCTGCCTCATCGCTAACTTTGCAACAGTGCCCTCGCGATGACATCGCCCAGCGGCTGGCCATCATCCTGTGCATCGACCAGGGCGCCCCCGATCTCGGCGAAGGATTTCAGGGTGTCACGCACCACCCCCGCTTCGTCTGCGACCTTTGCATGGCAAATACGCTCCGAAGCACGGTAGAGACGGCCGACGATCCGGTCGTGGGTTTCGACCACTGCGTCGGCCAACATCGCCTGCCATTCCGAGACGCAAACAGCCAAGATCGCAAGCCGCCTGTCCTCCGGGAGATCGCGCATGCCGTCGGCATAATACCGTTCACCCTGCCTGCGCAGACGAGTCACCCGATGGGCAGGAACGCCGGCAAGCAGATCCTCGGGGAGATCGACGCGTTGCAGATATTCGAGCCGGTCGAGCAGCCGGTTGGCCGACGAAGAGTTCGAGCCAGGCTCGAACTGGCGCAGCCACACAAAACGGGTCACCCGATCATCAGCCGTCTCCTCGAGCAATGCCAGCAACTGTTCTCGGATCGACATAGGCAGCCGACTGGCGATCCTCGTCTCGATGCGTCGCTCGGCATCGACGAGAGCCGCGGCACAAAGCCGCTCGATCGTGGATGTCGCGGGAAGGACAGTGCGGGTGCGTCGGCACTCGGCTACGAAGCGACGGGCGATATCCTCGTTCGACACCGCCATCTCGGCTTCTCGGAACAACCATTCCTTCAGCTCGCTCGCACCACGTCCGGAGAAGGTGCGGAAGCCGTAGAGCCCCCGTAACTCGGCAAGATGCTCGTGCCGTGTTTCCTCGCGGGCAGCATAGTCTACGAGATCGTCGGCACCCAGGCCAAGCTGCGCTCCGATAAATTCGATGACCTCTGCAGGGATCAGTTCGCCTGGAGCCAGCACCCGGCCGGGATAGCGCAGGACACACAATTGCAGGGCGAAGCCGAACCTGTTGTGAGCGCGCCGACGCAGCCTGATATGCCCAAAGTCTTCATCACTCAGCGTATAGTGCTTGAGCAAATCCGTCTGTGAAGTCGGCAAGCGCAACAGCGCGTCTTTCTGCCGATCGGTTAGAGTGACGCGACGCGGCATACATGTTCCTTTTTCAAAATCTGATAGCGTTCAAGACGCTTTGTTTATGAAGCTGGTTGAGATACATTTCCAGAGGTCAATGCAATCGTGGCCGAAGCGCCGCCTCAAACCAACGTTTGTGATACATGCTGATCGGATATGCCCGCGTCTCCAAAGCCGATGGCTCGCAGTCTCTCGACCTGCAGCACGACGCCTTGCGCGCCGCAGGTGTCGAACGGGACAATATCTATGATGATCTTGCTTCCGGCGGTCGTGATGATCGCCCTGGCTTGACTGCCTGCCTCAAGTCATTGCGTGACGGCGATGTGCTGGTGGTCTGGAAGCTCGATCGCCTCGGACGATCGCTTGCCCATCTGGTCAACACGGTGAAGGAGCTGTCAGACCGCAAGATCGGCCTGCGGGTTCTGACTGGAAAGGGCGCTCAGATCGACACCACGACTGCGTCCGGTCGCATGGTGTTCGGAATCTTCGCCACCTTGGCCGAGTTCGAGCGGGATCTGATCCGAGAGCGCACCATGGCGGGTCTCGCCTCCGCGAGAGCGCGCGGTCGCAAGGGCGGACGAAAATTCGCGCTCACCAAAGCTCAGGTGCGTCTCGCGCAAGCCGCCATGGCCCAGCGCGATACTTCAGTTTCCGATCTCTGCAAGGAACTCGGCATCGAGCGCGTCACTCTCTACCGATATGTCGGTCCCAAAGGCGAGCTCAGAGACCATGGAAAGCATGTTCTCGGACTTACGTAGCAACTCGTTTCTTTTCGCAGGTTGAGCCACAGAGGTGGATCAGGAAATTTGAACAACACTTATAAGTGATATTTTGCTCCCCAAATGATGTTATAAACATCAATATATGGAGTATTTTATGACACGTAGACCAAGAAGAAATCATTCAAATGACT
>NZ_QUWR01000043.1:0-10008 GCF_003419885.1 Acinetobacter sp. SWAC5 | reverse complement strand
TTGCCATGTCACTGAATACTCGTCCTAGAAAGGCGTTAGATTGGCTTACACCATTAGAGAAATTTGCTCAGCTTGTTGATTATCATATGGCTTTTGAAACTGTCGCACCTCATGTTTGAATTCGCCCATCTTTTTGAGTTCTAGTTAATGATTAAATATATTCTTCAACCGTACTGGTCATACGTTTTTTCATTTTGTAAGGCTTGTAATGAGGAACATAACAAGGCTTGCAAACTGCTTCATAGGTTTTGGTATCAGAATGATAATAAAAGCGATCCAGTGGTTCATAGCCATTGCAATGATGGCAATAACGCTCAAAACCCAATGAAGTGAAGATCATCTTCTGCACAAATGCTTGTTTTTTATGTTTTGCTTTAAGTGTAGGTGAGTTTTTGACTTCACAAGAACAGATATAATCTTGGTAGTTATCGAACTCTGGTGCTTCTTGGTGTATGTGAACAAACCGATTTATAACTTTTGGATCAAAAATATTCCATTGTTGGTCATGTTCTGAAAATAGGAAATATCCATCTGCACCTGATGGCATTTCTTTACTGTATTTCGAGTAATGGATAACATGTTTTTCCGTTGGCTCAAAGTCATTCAGGAACATTCTCAAGGTATTGAGGTTCGGGAATTGGACTTTCATTAACTGTGCTTGAGTCACCAGATTGGATCTTGATTCGTAGTTCACCAGAACCATAATTTTACGGCTTTTGTCGATTCTGCCGATGATGTAATTATAGATATGATCAGACATTGTATTTTCTCCTATTCTATAGAGATCCATGTTAAGAACATGGATCATTCCCAAAAAATGCAATGAGATCGTTGCTCTGGTAGCTAAACTGCAATTCGGTGTAGTCCATTTTCAGTGTGCTATCTAAGTACGGTGTAATGTCGAGTTGCACGAATGAATCAATAAATTCACTTTCTGCGCCATACGCATCTATTGAGCCTTTGAACAGCTCCAGTACATTGCATGTTACATAGTCGCCAATTTCTGATTTATGTGTCTTACATGATGGTAGTAGTGCCAAGTCATTCAGGATCACTTGAACATGAGTGCCATCATATGAGCCTTGATATAGGCTGTAATATTTTTCAGGATTCAAGATACATTCAAGAACTAAATCAAAGTTGTTGCTGTAAGAGTTACGCGTAGCGACATATACACTTTCTGCTACTGGCTTTTCGACTTTGGTGAGTGTGATTGAGTCTGAATGCTCATGAGCGAACAAAATAGGGTCGTCTACGTCTTGTTCTTCATCTGGCTCAATGTCCATTAACGCCAAGCGTCTATCTTTGGTTTCTTGGTCGAGAATTTCCCAACCATCGATAGATAAAGTACCGCCATCAGCAAGTTGAATGAGAACAGGGGTTTCTTTGTCCTGATCCGTATTGTCCAGAATGGTGAAGATCCCTAGTAATCGAACCCATGAAGTGATTAACTGGCAAATGGGTAGGTTTTCATTAATTTCATGGCGATTCTTGCAAGACTCGCTAAACATCGCCAGATTTTCAGGGTGATTAATATCAATATAGACATTGTGCAAAACAGCATCAGCACTGGTGTTGTTTGGTGCTTCGTAGCTCAATTCAATCAATAAGTATTTTTTAGACATGATCAATATTCCTTAGTACAAAACTTCAGTGCCAACAACGCAATCCAAAAACTTACCTTGCAGATCAAATACTAAAAATTGTTGCAGTTCTTTTTGTGTCGAGTGGATGTTAAAAACAGGCACAATCAAGCTGTCTTTTTCAAATAGGTTATGGTTGTTAATGACGAAATCATGAGCTGAATAGCAATGACCTTGCAGATATACACCGCAACGCATCAGCTTATCTAAATCAAAAGATTGAGAGATGTAGTGAACATCTTCTGGTGCATATTCACTGGCAATATCTCGGCTATATGCAAGATTGACTTGCTTGACCAAGCTTTGTTGAAAAAAGTCGCTGTCATGCACTTCTGAACGTGCGATGTCAGTAACAACTAAAATGGGTTGTGTTTCCCAAAAAATGCTGAGTAATTGATTAAAATCAAGATGTTCAGGGAATTGAACTTTTGAAGTAATCACGCCCCAATCATCAAGGGTTAAAGATAGAAAGTTTCCGTAATGATCACGCGGAATAACCGTTAATACATTAAGGTCTTGATGCAATTCTTCGTTATACGAAAAATCAGCAAGGGAATGACCTGTATTTAATTCAGGATTCACAATAATGTTTAATGTTTTAGAACGGTTTGTAAAAAAATCAAGTACGCTTTTCATATCTTCAACTCCAAGTTTTAAGCAATTGCTTAGGTATGAATTAATTATATCTGTGAAATATCCCTTAAAAACTTTTCT
The DNA here is from genome assembly GCF_003419885.1 of Acinetobacter sp. SWAC5. NCBI lineage: Bacteria > Pseudomonadati > Pseudomonadota > Gammaproteobacteria > Moraxellales > Moraxellaceae > Acinetobacter > Acinetobacter sp. SWAC5. Next base: position 7,651 of record NZ_QUWR01000043.1, on the reverse strand, counting down.
CAAATTACTTATGGAACTGGCAATGAAAAATTTCAATATTTTTTTAATCAATTAAAAAACATCGTATACGTCATTAAATCTAATGGCATAAAAAAAGAGGGTAGACCTTTATTGGATCTCCCTCTATTTGTTTAATGGTTTCTTATGACAGGTTGTTTTTAAAGTACTCAATCAGTCTTAAATAAACAGTGTTCGCCATAAAATGTGAGCTATGCAGCGCATTAAAATCTGCGACATCTTCAAAACATTCAGTCAGTAATGCACTGGCGAAACCTTTATTCCATGTATTGAACTTTTCCAGTTCTGCATCTGACAGCAAATCATATTGAATCATGTCATTAATGGCTTGGTGTTGTAAATTTATCGCCACATCCATGACTTCGCCCTCAATCAATGCATGAGAATCATCAGGACTGAATCTAAATGATTCGTGAGCGTCTGCGATGGCTTGAACCTGTAACGGTGCATTGACTTCAATGCAGTAGGCTTGTGACTTATGTTGGTGAAATAAAACGACATCCAGTTCAATGTTAAAAATAAACTGCGGATCTGCTTTGGTTGCTAAGCCAATCACATTGATGACGCAACTTGGTAAACCGTCATACGCTTGGGTGAAGCTTTGTAGCAAGTGGCGCACATTAGCAGTACCAGTATTAAATTTTTGTAGTTGCATTGTCGTATCTCCAAGTTTTAAGCAATGAGCTTTGATGTATTCATTATATCGGTGCATGTGGCCTGTATAACTTTTCAGTAAAAGTATTTCGGCTGATAGGCTCATGATTTCAAGTTATTTTTAATCAATTAAAAACACCGTTTACGGCCATCATCTTATGAAAGGAATAAGCTATGGGTGCTTATTCCTGGTGGGTGTGATTAGTGCGGTTCTACGTCATACGTGTTTTCATTTTCTTTAAGTCTGGCTTTTTCACGCTTCAGTCTTAAACGCTCTTGATGTTCCCTGTACAGGTTGGTGAGTTGACCGACTGGCAAATGTAGAAACTTTAGATCAATGTTTCTTACCCAGCTATTAACAGCAAACTTTTTGCTTTTTTTAACGTCTGGTATTTCGTAATGATCACCCTTGATTGCGCCTTTTACGGCATTTAACACGAGATCCGCGGTAGCTTCATTCCAGCACTTGAATAATTTAATGCCTTTAAACGCCTTATATTTAGCTGGTACTTTTTCACTGTACTTAAACAGCTCTCCAGTAGATGTCACGGCGATAAACCAGTCACAACGGACAAGCTTCATCGTTTCTATACGTTTTAATTCGTTTTTTTCTCTTTGTTGTTCTATTGCTTGCATATTTGCAAAGCCGAATAGGTCAAGGTTGTCAATTTTCATAGTAGCCATTTGCATTTTTAATACCTCTCAATGAACGTTCGGATCTCAAAAAACCTAGCATTGGTTGGTCAATGCTAGGTGTTGTGTTTATTGGTCTTCAGGCATCATAAAAGTAATGATAGGCTCACCATTCACGCCAGGCCCAACCGTAGCAATATTGGTGATTAAGGTGTCAGAAAAGGTATGCGGTGTATCTTGTAGAGCATATTTAAACTTAACGCTTTGGTCATTAAGTGCAACTGAACCACGAACGCTCATGTTCAACATATCAAAGATGGTATATCCCATTAAATCATTGATTTTTTCAGCATCAGCTTCCGTACCATTCGGAAAAATTGCTTTTGCAGCTGTCAGGTGCTTGTTATACAAGTTGCTTGTAATATAAACAGGGAACTTATAGAACTGTTTGCAATCTTTGGCATGTTCTTCTTTATCGCTAAGGCAAAGAATCACGCCCTCTTCTAAAGCGTCTTGTAAAGAAAAAACAGTGATGACTTCAGCACCAGCGAAAAAATTATTCATAATAGCTACTCCAAGTTTTAAGCAATTGCTTTTGATGTTTTAATTATAATAAATCCATAAACCTTAAAACTTTTTTTTAAAAAAAGATAGTATTTATTCAGGTTTAATAATTATAATTAATATAGCTTTTAATATATATTTGAGGTTTTAGGTGGTACTAACAGGAACAATTAAAAATTATAATATTGAGCGTGGTTTTGGTTTTATATCCACGAGTAATTTTGGTGATGTATTTTTCCATATTAAGGATTTTCAGAAAGGTGAACAGCCAATACCAGGTCGAGAGGTTTATTTCGAGGTAGTTAAAAAAGAAAATAAAAATAGGGCAATCCATGTTTACTATTCCGACCATGAACAAACGCAAGACAAGCAAAAACCATTGCCAATATATCTATGGATAATTTTTATTAGCATAGCTATTGGGGTGGCATATCTAGGTAGCATTCAATTAAAGAAATATCTATATAAAGATAATCAAACTACAAATGCTATATATCAAAAGCCAGTAGCCTATAAATGCGATGGTCGTAAGCATTGCTCTCAAATGCGATCTAAAGAAGAAGCTGATTGGTTTGTGAAAAACTGCCCAGATACCATGATGGATGGTGACGGCGATGGCGATGCCTGTGAAAATGATTCAAGGTGGTAGTTGTATAGTTTCAGACAATAAAAAATGAGCTATTAATACTTAATTAATAACTCATTCCTTAGGTTGATTTTAGATTTCTGCCAGTGTTTTACCGTCTTGTAATTCATTAATCTGCGCCAGTGTGACAGCTTGAGCGTCATATTCTTCTGTCACATACGATACAATTTCTTCTATTGAGCATTCACCAACTACACCCCAAAGCGTAAAATTGGTATGGGTTTTTTCATTCCAGATCTGCTCAACTTGTTCTAGATCCAGATGTCCAATACTCACCAAAAGGTCATAAGCCAATGCCCAATTTTCGTAACGGCTGACAGATTCATCAATGATAGGATCATCAGACATTAAATAGGTCATCATTGCCTTAGCTTTACAGAACTTTTGCATTGTTTCGTTTAAAGTTGTCATAAACATCATCTCATATTGATTGGTTTAAAATCATTTTATGCTGACAGGTGGTGTCAAAAACTTATTCAAAAACAAAATTATTCCAAACCATTTTTAATCAATTAAAAAACATCGCTTGCGGTTTTCATCCTAAAAAGGTGCCAAATGGCACCCTAATTTACAGCGATCCACAACCCTCCTTGTTGAATGCGCCTGGTGGAACCGTCCAGTTATCCGTGAACACTGGTAGGTAATAACTTTCAATTTTGGACTGTACCAGTGCTTCCATATCCTGAATGTCGAATGGCTCAATGCGATTGCTCAGACTGACGACATCGATCTTTGAGCGACTGATCGTACAGTCAAACTTTTGTTCATAACCAGCGATCAGCTGAGCGCGTTCAGGGTAGTAGGTGCTGATGGTTGACCAGATTTTAGGACTGTTGAAGATACAGGTCATGCATGAGCTACGGCCCCAACCTAAGCGATATGGCACTGGTGGCGTAACCTTGTACTTCTCCAGTAACGCCCATACTTGCTCTTCAGTGAAGTGAAGCACGTTCTTCCACCAGTCAACGCGTCTTGCTTTCTTACCGCTTCTACGGTCGCATGGGTGCGGTTCTAGCTGGTTGTACTTACTGCGGTTTGGTGACTCTTCACGGCGTTCACCAGTGATAAAACAAATGTTCTTGCCGTCAAAACGTTCTTGGTTGTTCAATGCTCTGCGTCCGACATCGATCTTTAACGCTGAAGAACACCAGCGCGTCATGAGGCTGGCTGCTTGTTGTGGGAACTTCAAGCGTGTGCCTGGTTTACTGCGGTTGTTATCGCGTTCAAGCTTAATTAAGCCCTCTGGTGTTTCTACGAAGTGGGGTTTTGAGTAGCTGTTTTCTTTGAGCATTTCGCCAAGGAAACCGCCCTCGAGCCAACTGAAGTACAATGGTGTGTCGAATGCCTGAGCGAATGCTTTGGTATAGTTTTCCATGAACACCCAATCCATGAACGGCTGGTTTTCTTCATCAATTTTGTGGTGCCAAAGCTCAATTTTGCTTTTATCTACTCCAGCATCCAGTAAGCGTAAATACGCTGCAATCGAATCCTTACCGCCACTTAAGCAGACAATAAAAATGTCATAGATACTTAGATCGATGTCTGGTGCTTCATGAAAAACATGCTCAGCCAGTTCTTTGTTTAGATCGGTACCAGACAGCAACTCCAGTTGCCCGGCTATTGTGGGGATGATGACTTGATCATCGTACTTATGCGCTGTATTCATTCGACTTACTCCAGATTTAAGGCTTTGTGCCTTGCTTGCTATGGATTAAGTATAGAGGGGTGTACCAGGGGAAAACTTTTCTCAAAATTTAAAAATATCGAGATATTTTAATCAAATAAAATCCATCGTAAGCGGTTATAACGCCTAGCAAAACGGCATTGCGCCGTTTCGGTGGTTACTTATATTTTTGGATGATGCGTTCAATAAATCGAATCATTGTGTCCTTATCAATTTTGGCCTGGTCGTAATTGTCATAGCTAAACATCACCAAAGCATCTTCCTGAGTGATGCCAAAAAACTCACGTACTGCTTTCCACTGGTAAACGACTGGTACAGTGACAACAGGCGCATCTTTTAGCTCTTCATTGCTGAGTATTTTTTCATACATGAAGATTGGCCCAACAGAACCATGAAAATTGAAACCTAGATTTTGGAAATACTCGACAGACGTAGCCCAACCAATCAGGCATCCTACAATATTTTTATCTAACAATTCTTCAGTGGTGAAACCTGAAAAGAAATCGGTGTGTTGTTCTGTATGGCTTGCGTCATAATCACGCCAAATGTCGAAATCAAAGCTTTCATCAGGAATGACCTCGATCACTAGCTCAATCAGCTTTTCTAAACGCTCAACGGTCGTTGCTTTGTTCATATCTGCTCCAAGTTTTAGGCGGTGTGCCAAAAGGGGTAGCGGTACATACTGGCGCACGTACCGCTGTTGGACTTACAAATCCAGTTGAATTAAGAACAGTGGTAAAGGTGCATCACTGTCTTGTGTAATGAGCATAGGCAAGAAGAAACTAAATCCCTCAAAAAACACGCCCATGTCGTAATCATCTTGAAAATAAAAGGGCTGTGAAGTGATACTGACATTCTCAATAGCACTAATTAGTGCCTCGATGTTGGTATGTTTTGCTGTATCGATCACATACACACGAAAACCGGCTTCTGTGGTGTTCGGTATCTGTTGTACTTGCTGTGGCAAGTAAAAGCCAAGTTCGTTGATGGCACTGACGAATTGCGGATTTTCAATTTTCATGGGTAGGTTTCCTTATTGAACTACTTTTGCGTTATTTAAATTTTGCAATGCGATATGCGTTAAACGTTGATTAATGATTTCGTCATACGGCGAAATGAAATCCTCTTGCCAGTTATGCATGAGATATTCGATCGGGTATGTTTCCAGATATTCTTCTAATGCTTCATTCGGCTTAGGAACGAAAGCTAATGGCTCTTTAATGTTGTAATTGCTGGCGATGTATTCCAGTGGATCACAATCACCTGGTACGTTGACCGTAGCAATAAACTCAAGATAAGCACCATCGGGGAAAAACTTATTGAAGCAATCAACCACAACAGATATTTCACGGACTTCATCATCATTTAAAGTGAACTCACGGACTTCTTTATCCAGTGCAACAATTGAGCTAGATAACAAATGGTCAAGGTCTTGTGGACGGATGTTTACACGATCAATAACATGGTTGATATGATCAATAATCTCGTCTTTGATTGGGTCTTCAAAAGCGTAGTTGCTCTCAAAAATAATATGATCGACATCTTCATAATTGAGTCCAAAAAACTCACGTACTGCTTCAGAACCGCGATAAACAACATTTGTTTTGAGTTCTTCATAAGTGAATGGCTCACCAGTATTCGCACGGAATGGCGCATAAAGGGGAACGCCGTCAAACAACATGAAGTTAAGTCTTCTAAAAGTAGCATCAGCTGTCGCCCAACCCATGACGCAACAATCAGCATCACTAAGTAAAAGCTGAGCAAAAGTCACATTTTCGGTTTTTGAATCCGTGCGCCATTTGTCCAGATCAAAACGTTCATGTGGTACTTGCTTAATAATATTTTTTAAATGATTTAGCTTATCTAGTTGATGCATTAGAGGACTCCAAGTTTTAAGCAATTGCTTTCGATAGAGTCATTTTATTTAAAAAATACTAATGAATAACTTTATTGGAATTAATTAACCGACCTAAAACACGTAAAGGATATTTAAAATATTTTAATCAATTAAAATCATCGTATACGTTTTAAGCCATGCTTAGACAGCGTATATACCGGTCTATTTTTCTAATGCAAAAAAAAGAGTACTTAAGTTCGGACTTAAATACTCTTAATGAGTTGGGGCATTATTCCCGATTGGCTAAGTTGAAAAATAGTGAATACATTGCATTCTTAAATAACCAAAAGGTGAGGGGATTATCCGCTTCATCTTTAGACTGGTGGCGAATGATATTCCAGTTGAAATACTTTTCTGAATAGCCCATGTGAGTGACATAAGCAAAATTACGAACGTCATTTTCTGAAACGTATTGGAATGCTTGTTTAAGCTCATTTTGGGTGTTTTGTTCGCCGTCATGGTCAAAAGCATCAGCTTCTAAGATAAGTTCGCGCATGCCGACCATAGCAAGGTATATGACTGCTTCAAAGTCATAGTTCATCATGCGTAGGAAGTGTTTTTTCAAAAAGGCTTCGTCAATGTGTTCAACTTCTTTGTAATTTTTAAGTGCGCTTAGACCATGCACACCAAAGATATATTTAAGTACACGAAATTGAGCGCATAACGGCAAGTTTTCACCCTCCACATGTGAGCAAAGGGCGGTGTAGCGGTTCATGTCGATGACTGAGCTTAGAGATTGTTTTAAAGCGCCTAATAGCATTGTTATATCCTTTTTCGGGTTTTGTTTATTGTATGGTGTACGGTTAAGCAAGAAATGTGTTAACTAAATGAGTTGTGTCATGGTGTTGAGATAACTTTTCGGCATCCATGTCGTTATGTTCTTCATAGATAGTTTTTAAGGTTTTGATGGTTTCATGCATCAAGGTTTCATGATGCTCAGTATTGAATTTGAACTTGTGGCACTCTTTAGCAAGGGATACACGAACTTTGAATTTTTCTAAAAATTCGATGGTTTTATTGGTGGTGTCGCTTTCACATCCAAAGTAACAAACATTATCAATATGCAATGTGGTTGTTTTCAGCATTAATGGATTTTTATCAAACACAAAATAAGCAAAAATGCAGTTTTCACGACTGTTGTAAGTAATGTAAGACTTCTCAACATTAATTGCGTCCACTGATTTAAACCAAACAACGCCATCGTCATAGGTTTCAGCATGGCTTGAGAAAAGCATATAAATTAAGGTGTCGATAATTTCTGCGGTGCTGTTGCCGATAATTAAATGATTCAGACTTGAATCACTTCCGTTTGTAAATTGGTATTGAGCGACCACTTTATTTGCAAATTGATGTGCTGCGTTATTCATTATTCATCTCCAAGTTTCGGACAATATTTTCCTAAGGTTTTATTTTAATCTGAGTCACTTCATTAGGGTCTGTTGACATTTCAAGTATAGAATTTACCCGATAAAGGTAGCCAAATAAATATACAAGCTAATGCAACTGCACCCTCATAGCTACACTTTAACTTATCATATCGTGTTGCTATTCCTCT
>NZ_QUWR01000042.1:0-12079 GCF_003419885.1 Acinetobacter sp. SWAC5 | reverse complement strand
TGTTAGAACCCATTTAAAGTGTCTATATTCTCACCAATAAAAATGTCTAGTTTATGATGGTTTTTATCACCATGGACTGGATATAAATATAGATGCTGATCACTATGTCTGACAAAGAAATTCAACGGCTTGCAGTTCTGCAAGACGTTCGAGATCATCGTATTACCCAGGTCCTCTAATAGGATCTAATCAGGCCAATAAAGTACCCTCCTTACCGACTAAGTCGGTTTATTTTATAACTCCATTATTTTATGGTTTAATACACATATATAGACATAAGACCCAATATTATGGATTTAAAATTCAAAAAACCTGAAGAAGTTGTTACTTTATTATGTGAAAGGCTTCGCAAAGAACGGCTTTATCTGGAAATGACTCAGGCAGACGTCGCTACACGTGCTGGTATTAGTGTGAATACAGTATCTAATCTGGAAGCTGGTCGAAATGTTTCATTTGAAAATTTAGTGCGCGTTGCCATGGTATTGGGCCGATTAAAAGAATTAGAGGAACTCTTCAAACCTCATTTAAACAGTGTAAATGACATTCTCCGCTATGAGAGCAATACGGCTCGCCAACGTATCAAAAGGAAATAAGTGCATGCTCAAAAAACTTAATGTTTACTACAATGGATGGGGTGAATATTGGCTTTGGGGTACACTGGTCTCCTCAACCGCAATCACAGGTCGGCCATTAATCGCCTTTGAATACAGTGCAGAAGCGATCAGTAAAGGTTTAGAACTTTCCTCTTACCTACTTCCATTAAAAGGTGACTCATTAAGAACGAACTTTCCTACACATCAAATGGGATTGCCAGGTCCTATATATGATGCCTTGCCCGATGGTTGGGGCATGCTTCTTATGGATCGCTTATTTAAAAAAAATGGACTCAATCCAGCACGGATTGGGCCATTAGAACGACTCACGTATATCAGTACACATGCGATGGGGGCATTATCCTTTGAACCTTCAGCACCTAAGTTAACATTAACTGAAAATATTCCACTGATTAAACTCGCTCAAGAAGTTCAGGAAGTTCTCAAAGGAGAAGGTGCAGAATTTTTACAGCATTTATTAATTATGGGTGGATCTCCACAAGGTGCAAGGCCAAAAGCGCTCGTCTATCGTGATCCTGTCACCAACGAATTCTCAACAGTTAGCTCATATCAACATGAAGCCTGGCTGATCAAATTTCCCGCTCAGCAAGAGCATCCTGAAGTTTGTGCAATTGAAGCTGTTTATGCAGAATGTTTGCGTCATTGTGATATTGATACCCCTGACACCCAATATTTTACTCTTCCGAATGGATTAACTGCATTTGCATCAAAAAGATTTGACCGCCACGATGGCATGCGTATCCCTATGCAAAGTTTAGCTGCCTTTACCGGAGCTGATTTTAAATCACCAGGGAGTTTAGACTACAGTAACTTTCTTCGCGCTGCACACTTTTGCACCAATGATGTTCGCGAAAAAGCAATTGCATTCAAGCGAGCTGTTTTCAATGTAGTCTTCAATAATCGAGATGATCATTGCAAAAACTTTTCATTTCTGATGTCCCAAAATGGGCAATGGAAACTCGCCCCTGCCTATGATGTTACTTTTTGTGAAGGGCCAGGTGGATATCATCAAATGGATATCATGGGTGAGGCACTGGATATTCCTCGACAAGCTCTTGTAAAACTTGGTACTCAGGAAGCGGAACTTTCTGCCCAAGAAGTCGATGAAATTATTGGCTCGATTTGTAAGGTTGCAATCCGATTCAGCAATATCGCTCATGACCTATTATCTGGACAAATTCAAGCAGAGACTCTCCAAATGATCCAAAATAGGATTGAGCATAATATTCATTTATTGAATTGAATATAAAACATTTTCATGAGGATTAATAATCATTATATTAAATCATATACTGTTGTTATTTCTTATGAAAATCAGTATTAAAACATAGGTGACTTTTATGGACAAAAATTTCCAATATGAAGTGACCAAAATACCCTTAAATGATCTAAATTGCTAAAAATTTCGCCCCACTAAAAACCAATTACATTCAATTAAATCATATACTTACAATTAACATAATTTAATGGTATAAATCTCGGTGACCTTGCCAAGGTTGGGGTATTATCAGATTGCGCTAGGCAGTTAAATGCAGGGCTGCCAGGAAATTTTGCCAGAGAGTTGCCAACAGTTCAGATCTGGCTGCCAATTACGTAAGGAGATTAAGGTAAATTGAACCGCGTATTTTAACTGTATTTTCAGAGTGATTTCAGATCACTACGTAGCTAAGGCTTTTATAGATCGAAATGATAAAGTCATAAATTGCTTTTCAAAAAAAAAGAAACTAATATGTTTCTTACAGAACCTAAAAGCAATAAATGTATCTACAATGAATAAGTCTTTACTTCAGCAAATCAAAAAAAGACGAACCCAATTGGGCTTAAAGCAAGTTGATATGCAATCCCGTACAGGCATTTCAAGACAGCAGTACCAAAAACTGGAAAGTCAGGGCAACCCTCGATTAGAGACCTTAGAAATTATAGCGGCAGGATTAAATGCTCAACTGATGCTCATCCCTGATGATAAGGTTCATTTGATCAGACAATTATTGAATGATGAAATTAAAGTCACTATTGAAGATCAGGATGACTTAATGACTAACCCATGGAAGGGTCTTCTCGGAGGAGAGGAACCATGAATACTGTTGCCGTCCTGAAATTAACATTACATCACGGTATCGTTGGATACTTGGCAGGATTTCAGAGCGGAAAAAATATTCTGGTTTTTACAGATTCTTTCCGCTCTGATCAGCAACGTCCGACCTTGAGCTTGCTTACTTCCCCTTTATATCCTCAAGCGGATAAGATTTTAGAAAAGACCTATGTTACACATCAGCGCTTACACCCCTTGCTATCAAATCTGCTACCAGAAGGTGCATTACGCGAACTCATAGCACAAAGCCTCAAAATACATATAGACAATGAATTTCAGTTATTGGCAGCTTTAGGTCATGACTTACCTGGGGCACTGATTGCAACCCCAGTAGATCCAGAAGAAATCCCAGATGGAATAAAATTTAAGCTTCAGATCTCGAATCCAGATCAGATATTAAAACAAGAGATTCGGACAAATAATAAGTTTTCCTTGGCTGGCGTCCAAATGAAGTTTTCCATGAAAGCCAAAGATGGGCGTTTTACATTAGCACAGGCAACGGAATCCAGCCTACTCGGTGATTGGATTGTCAAAACTCCTTCTACCAGACATGCTTTTGTTCCGCTGAATGAATACTCTATGATGATCCTTGCCAAAATGGTCGGAATAGATATCCCAGAGATTCGTTTGGTAGATATGGCACTCTTACAAGACCTTCCACCATTAAATCTACCCCAAGAGCAATATGCTTTTGCAATTAAGAGATTCGATAGGCAGAGTACTGCTAATACTACAGAGCTTATTCATATTGAAGATTTTGCTCAGATCTTTGGTTCATATCCACACCAGAAATACAGCACCACAAATTATGAGCAGATCGGTAAGATCATTTATCACTATTCAGATAACAAAATTTTTGATATTCAGCAATTTGCCAGCCGTTTACTCGTCAATATTTTACTCGCCAATGGAGATGCACACTTAAAGAACTGGAGTATGATTTATCACGATAAAACAACGCCAAGATTATCCCCTGCATACGATATATTGATGACAAGTGTATATATTGAAAATGAGCGTCATTTCGCCTTAAATCTTGCCAAAAATAAAGATTGGTATTTAGCTGAGATGAAACACTTTGAACAATGGGCTGAAAAAGTCGGTGTTCCATGGCGTGTTATTGAAAAACAACTTCACGCCATTATGGACAAAGCACGGTCAGTATGGCCAGCGCTATTACTAGACTTACCTATGATTTCTGTTCATAAAGAAAAATTAAGAGAACATTGGAAAAAATTGCATCCAGACTTTCAGATACTTACAGATGATTAGAGGAAACCTGTAACCAAGCTAAAATTTCTCAAACAATTTCATCACATCATTTTCCGTCAGTTTCGCTTCTCCCTCATGATCTGTGCTTAGAATAGACTGTGCCAGTTCTGCTTTATTCTGCTGCAAGGCAATAATTTTTTCTTCTATGCTTTTATTGGTAATCAGCTTATAGACAAATACCGGCTTGTCCTGTCCAATCCGCCATGCACGATCTGAAGCTTGATCTTCAGCAGCAGGGTTCCACCATGGATCATAGTGAATGACCGTATCTGCGGCAGTTAGATTCAGACCAACCCCTCCTGCTTTCAGACTGATTAAAAATACCGGCACTTGTCCAGACTGAAATGCTGTAATGACTTCATCTCGCTTTTTGGTCTTTCCAGTCAGCTTCACATAGCCAATTTTTGCGTGATAGAGCTGTTGTTCAATCAGTTCCAACATTGAGGTAAACTGAGAGAAGATAAGAATTTTTCGCCCCTCCTCCACCATTGGAACGACCATATCCATCAACTGTTCAAGTTTGGCAGAGTTTGCCTGCCCAATTTTAACTGAATCCAGTTTCAGCAAGCTAGGATGACAACAGACCTGACGCAGCTTCAGCAAGGCATCTAAAATTTGGATTTGACTACGCTTAAAGCCTTTTTCTGCCACAATTTTCTGAATATTTGCCTGCATCGTGGCGCGAACAGCCTCGTATAGCTTGGATTGCTGCTCATTCATGTCAATATTGACTTCAATCGTGGTTTTTTCAGGCAATTCCTTGGCAACGTCAGTTTTCAAGCGACGTAAAATAAAGGGTTTAATGCGGTTTACCAACTTTTGCCTTAACTGCTGATCACCGCGTTTTTCAATAGGATAGCGGTACTTTTTATTAAAGATTTCTTGTGAATATAAAAATCCTGGCATTAGAAAATAAAATAGTGCCCACAGCTCACCCAAATGATTTTCCATAGGTGTACCAGTTAGACACAAACGATGTCGTGCTGTTAATTGCCGTACTACCTGTGCAGCTTTGGCACGCGGATTTTTGATATTCTGCGCCTCATCCAAAATGAGTTGATGATATTCATATTGCTTTAATTGTTCTTCATCTCTCGCTAGAAGCGGATAGGTGGTTAACACAATATCATAGTGCGGAATCTGCTCAAAATTCTGATGGCGGTCGGGCCCCTGTAGTAGCAATACCTTCAGCTGAGGGGTAAATTTTTCCGCTTCTTTGAACCAGTTATGCATCAGCGATGTGGGTGCAACAATTAAGGCGGGTCTGTCCTGCAAATGACCAGCCTGCTTTTCCATGAGTAAGTGGGCTAAAGTTTGTGCTGTTTTACCCAAGCCCATATCATCCGCCAAAATCCCGCCATGCTGGGTTTCCCTTAAAAACTGTAACCAGCCTAGGCCCTGCTGCTGGTATGGACGTAATTCCCCCTGAAAACCTTGTGGTGTCGGCAGTTGTTGCTGGTAGCCTTGTTTGAATTTCTGTACAAATTGCTGCAGCTGGTCACTGACCTGCCATGTCATCCCAAGATTATGCTGCAATTCTAATAATTGACTCGCATCATAGCGATCAATACTGCGCTCTTCTTGCTGTAAAATGCTCTGCAGATGCAACAATACCGGCTTAATGTCCTTTGCGGATAAAGCCAAATCTGGTTGATCCGCTGCAGTTTTCAGGGTGAAAATGTGACTGTCATGCAGATGAATAAAAGTCCGCGGATCAAGTAAATCAGGATTTACTCGCACCAAAGCTACGAGCGCATCAAGTAAATTATAAGAATTGCCTGCACTGTCTTGAACCGTCGCCCCGATATTGAACCAGTCCTGCTGGCCTTCAGATTCAGTGATAGAAATATTTAAATTTTCAACATATTGCAGGTTAAAGGGGCTGTTTTCCAGATGCTCTATCTGCCAGCCCATCAACTCAATTTGATTGATGGGCATCAGCTGTTTGATCCAGTCTCCATAGAAAGCAAAAACCATAGAATCGAGACGTTGTTTATCCAGTTTTAATTGCTGGTCATAACTAAGATCTTTCACCCACTTCAGTGATTCGACCAATAGCTGTAAACGCTGGATTGACTGTTGTTCCTGAGCTAAGTCCCGAAGCTGTCGCACCATTTTGTCATGCTGCTCACCAATGAAACTGTCACCTGATGTACCTGCTTTAATTCGCCCGCCTGCATAGGAGAATTCAATTTCAGCACAAACAGACTCTTCCCATTTCCAATCAAATTTATCTAAAACACCGAAGCGTAAAATTGGCTGGGGACTACCCTCAAGGACATCAATATGCTGAATAGACTCGGGCTGAGGCAGATTTTTCACGTCTGAATATTGATGAGTCAGTTTCTCAAACTCTGGCAAGAGCATAGATGGAAGATCAGGCATCTGTAAAAAATGGTACAGAAGATTTGCCGTATATTCACCATATAACTGGCCCACCGTGTTCTGTTGAATATCCACATAACACGGTGGCTGGCTAGCGAGAATTTGGATATGTGGATTTGATTTTAAATCGAGTCGAATATCACCATTGACCAATTCAATATTTAAATGCTCTGTCTGTTTGTTTACACCTTGTTGCCAGATCAGTTCGATGTGATAGCCTTGTTCTGACCATTGAAGTGCAGTATGGCTCTTTTTTTGCCAGTACACATCGCCACTTTGAATAAAAGATTTGAAATGCTCCAATAAAATTCCGGAGATATCAAGATTGCTTTGATAAAAACGTTCGTCACTGTTTATTTTGGCATAATAATAAATCTGGTTAAATAATTGTCGTTTTTGTTCAGGTAAAGTCAGATGCTTTCTGGTGATATTTTCATATTGGGTATAATAACTTTCCCCCGCAATTGAGCCGTTTTTATTGCGTCTGGCCTTCTGAACATCAACTGTCAATTTCTTTAAGCTGACAGACTGATCTAACAGGTAAATTAAATAATTGTTTGTTTTGACAGATTGCTCTGGTTCAGTCTGTTGTAAATACCGTTTAAAATCATTCAACCAGCGCTGTGCCTGATCATCCCCCCGTAGGCGTTTTGCGATTCCCTGCGGGGATTGAGAGTCAGCATAACGCTGCTGAAATTCCTGGCGATATTCCTGAAAGAATAACCGCGCTAAAGCAGCAGCATGTTTACAGTTATATCCAACCGGACAAGTGCAGTCGTCATCGATTAAACGGTCTTTTTGGGGATTATAGGTAATTGCGGTATCGTAATAATCTGTTCCTTCAATTTGGGCATACATCGTAACCCCGTCTTTTTCCTCAAAGAACTCAATCGTTTCCCTATCAATGTGTTTAGCATAGCTCAGACTGCGCTGAAGAGTTGCAGTACTAAAGCGAGATAGAAAATTGATCAATGAGGACATAATTACCAGAAACCAAAAATGTTTATACAATTATAACGGACAAAGCTGTCATTTCAGAACAGTAGGGCTCGCCAACGTATCAAAAGGAAATAAATCCATGCTCAAAAACTTAATGTTTACTACAATGGATGGGGTGAATATTGGCTTTGGGGTACATTGGTCTCCTCAACCGCAATCACAGGTCGGCCATTAATCGCCTTTGAATACAGTGCAGAAGCGATCAGTAAAGGTTTAGAACTTTCCTCCACATCAAATGGATATCATGGGTGAGGCACTGAATATTCCTCGACAAGCTCTTGTGAAACTTGGTACTCAGGAAGCGGAACTTTGTGTCCAAGAAGTTGATGAAATTATTGGCTCGATTTGTAAGGTTACAATCTGATTCAGCAATATCGCTCATGACCTATTACCTGGACAAATTCAAGCAGAGACTCTCCAACTGATCCAAAATAGGATTGAGCATAATATTCATTTATTGCACTAAATAGCTTTCACAAAGCTTCTATGAAGGGCTTATTCTAACCGTTGTTTTATTACGGCATAAGCTACACCAGTCACCACACTTCCAATCGCAATCGCCAATAAATATTTTAATGGATAATTCATCGCATTCGGAATGATCAGTACCATTACACCGCCATGAGGAGTGACTAGTTCACATTTAAATAATGCAACCAAAGCCCCAGTTACAGCACCACCTGCGATCGCGCATGGAAGCACTCGAATCGGGTCTTTGGCAGCAAACGGAATAGCCCCTTCCGAAATGAAACATAGGCCCAGAACTACAGCAGCCTTCCCTGCATCTTGCTCAGGTTTGGCAAATTTATGCTTTGCCAGAAAAGTTGCAATTGCCATACCCAATGGCGGTACCATACCCGCAGCCATGGTAATCGCCATCGGTCCGTATGTTTGTGACGTAAGTAAGCCCACCGTAAAGGCATAAGCCGCTTTATTTATTGGCCCCCCAACATCAATACACATCATACTCCCAAGGATAATCCCCATGATCATGGCATTGGTCGTCCCCATATTGGCAAGGAAGTGTGTGAGTAATTCAAACAATTGTGCAACAGGCTGTCCAACCACATAAATCATGATTAAACCAACAGCTAAACTGGCCAATAGTGGAATAATCAATATTGGTTTTAATGCTTCTAGGCTACTTGGGAGTTTAAGCTGCTTCGATAAAAATAACGCAATATAACCTGCAATAAAACCTGCAACTAATCCACCGAGAAAGCCTGCCTCTAATTGTGTGGCAAGTAAACCGCCAATCAAACCTGGAGTTAAACCCGGGCGATCCGCAATAGAATAAGCAATGTAACCTGCCAGCATAGGTACCATAAGAGTAAATGCTGCAGCACCTATTTGCTTTAAGGATGCGGCAAAGCTTCCTTCAACAGGATTGAGGCCAAACATAAACGAGATGGCAATGATCAAACCGCCCGCCACCACCATCGGCAGCATGAAAGACACCCCTGTTAAAAGGTGTTTATAAATTCCAGTTTTTTCTTTGTTTTCATTTTCTGTCTTAGTGGCTGTTTGCTTACCCGTTTCAAGCACTTTGGCCTCAGCAATTGCATTTGCAAAAGTCTTATCCGTTTGCTTAAGGGCAAATCCTGTACTGCAGCGATATACACGTTTGCCTACAAAGCGATCTGTATTGACCTCAATATCCGTTGCTAAGATCACCACATCTGCTTTGGCAATACTTTCTGCCGATAAAATATTTTTAGCCCCAACCGATCCTTGGGTTTCAACATCAATCTGATAACCGTGCTTTACTGCACCTTGTTGTAAGGCTTCGGCCGCCATAAACGTATGCGCAACACCAGTTGGACATGCTGTAATGGCGACAAACCGTGTAACCCCTACATTTCAGTAAGTTTATTTCGCTACGGTTTGGACTATGTTCAAATGGCTATTCTACGTTTGATTGGTTTTGGAAAAAAAGAAGAATTTAAGAAAGTGCTAGCAATTTTAAGAAAGAAAAAGCCTGATAGGGCAAGGATCCTATGAAATTTGTCGTGTACAGAGGTAATTTTTATGAAATCTAAAATCATGAGAAAAAGATAGAAAAGCACTTAGTCAGTTTCGGAGTATTATTTAAAACGTGGAGATGTTTTTCCTATGTTGATTAGTCAATTTATTTACG
The DNA here is from genome assembly GCF_003419885.1 of Acinetobacter sp. SWAC5. Lineage (NCBI taxonomy): Bacteria > Pseudomonadati > Pseudomonadota > Gammaproteobacteria > Moraxellales > Moraxellaceae > Acinetobacter > Acinetobacter sp. SWAC5. The sequence continues at coordinate 2,580 of NZ_QUWR01000042.1, read as the reverse complement.
AATGAGGTATAAAGTTTTATCTAATTTTTCTTTTTATCCAATTTAAAATTAGGTGCGTACACGGCCTCAACTTTCAATAAAGTATAAAAGGTGTTTGTGTAGGCAATACCCTTACTTTTGATAAGCCAAAAGAAAGCAAAAGCCTTTGTTACCCATACATAACATCCCTATTATGATGGATAACGTGTGGCATCCCTGCCACACTCGTGTATCCAAACGTTGCTTAAATTAAACTATGTAATAGTGGCGACATAAAGGTGCTCTTATCGCTATATATTAAAAACTTAGTGGAACACTGTTTCTAAAGCTTTTAAACCCACTTTGGGATCAAGTAGACCGTTGTAAATTTCAGGGATTTCACGTTCCACCCCAAAAAATTCATAAATGGCAAGCATCGCCCCACGAACTGAATATTCCACAGTAAAGACCACGTCATCTTCAATTTCCACAAACTGTCCAAGGAAAGCAAAGTTTTGTGAGCCTTGTGGAATTACCTGTGGACGATCCCCCGGTTTACGGCAGGCGAATAGGGCAGAGGCGTATGGCATCATGGCGGTAGTAACATCAGTCGTTGCCAAAACATGATCTAAAATGTCGTCAAAACCGAGCTGTTTAATCAGTTCTGTTAGGATTTCTTGCCCCGTGGCTTCGGACATTGGTTTTTTGATGTAATCGCCTATATGGTCAATTTGGAAACCGTAGCCCCATAAGGTATATAAACCTTCAGGTAAGTCGGCAAAGTGTGGCTGTGCAGGAACCACGATGGATAAATGCCAACCCGACTCATACCAAGTCATGAGTGCGCCTGTGCCTGGTTCATTGTCTGTATAGTCAATAATACGTTTAAGTAGCACGTCATCTTTCATGGTCAGAGTGAAAGACTCCCACTTATGTTCATCGACATTGCCATAAAAAGTCATTGGACGGCCAAAGTCTGGGGCTTTTTGTGCCAGCGTTTCCCAAAGCGTCCAGCCATGATCTTCTCGATGACGAATAAGAGCAGGCACGTCATGATTACCGCCATAACGTGAGTCTGCTGTAATAGAGCCTAAAGTGAAAATAGCTAAATCATTGGCTTTCAGATTAATTTGCTCTGAGCCTTCAGGCAATTGTACATATAGGCGTGAAGCGTAGCGTTCTTGAGTTTCAGCATTGGTAATGAAGTCTGCATCTGTGACATAGTGTCCAAAACGCACATCGACGCCTTGTGCGACTAACCAACGCTGTAGGGGCAGAATCATCGAGTCATATTGGTTGTACTTGGTACGTTTCACACCCGCTAAGGTATGAATGCGTGGCAATTCTTGAATAAAACGCAAGAAATAGCGTCTTAACTCTGCTGCACTGTGCCATTTTTGAAAAGCGAAAGTCGTGCGCCACATGCGCCAGAAATTGGTTTCAAAAAAGGTTTCATCAAAAAACTCATCAATGCGGCGACTGCCAATTTTTTCTTCTTTTGAAGCTAATAGGCGCAACATCTGTGCACGATGTAGCGTATTCAGACCAAGCTTTGCTGCATCCGCAATGACATGTTCGGCATCAATCAACCGTGCATTGGCGTGGGTTTTCACTTTTTCATTAAACTCACGACATTCTTCACGCACCGAAATGTCTGGATTTTCCAAAGATGGAATACTGGAAAATAAGTCCCATAGGCACAAATAAGTTTCATCGGTCAGCATTCGCCCACCACGTGTTACCCAAGCTTGCGCGGCATGCGGTGTATGTCCACCATCCATCGAACCACCTGAAATATCGAGTTCTTCTAAAATATGGATATTTTTGGCAGGGACTTTGGCATCACGGATTGCAAATGCAGCAGCAGCCATACCTGCGATACCACCACCAATAATCCAAAGATGGGACTGTTGCTCGTCTAATGGGGTGCGCTTCTTATTTTGCATGGTTCACCTTTAATTATGATGTTAAAAATTATGAAGTAAAAAAATTGGTTTAGAAAAACCTTAAAAATAGTATGTCTTTTTATATATGAAAAATGTATGAAATGGGAAGCAATCCCCTCATTATATTTTGTAATCAAAAATAGACGTATGATGGCTATTTTTAATACACATTTGTCTTTTTATTAAAATTGAATATGATCTAAATAATTGATGTTAATGTTTATTGTTGAGTAATTGCTCTATTGTTGTTTTCACTATGCCGTATGCTAAATTTCTTTAAAAATAGGCTTTTTATTTATCATTAAAAAATATCTTTGTACACGACAAAAAAAGATAACTCATTGAAATAATGGCATAATACTTGTTTTCTGACGACGAATATGATGACACATTTCAATGAGTTACATCTCATCTTAAACAAATATCTAAAGTGGAACAAGTCACATGCAAATTTTGGTAAAGATCGTATTGTGAATGTGTTTGCAGACAGAGAATTTATCGGTGAGAAATGGTTTACATGGTTAATTGAAAATGACATTAACTTCTGTATACGTGTTAAAAAACTTTATTGTGACCAATCACTTAGCCAAGAATCATAAAATTAGTGATTTATTTCGTCATCTTCAAGTTGGTCAAACTGAATGTCGTAAACGACGTATTTGGGTTGGTCGAGTGA
>NZ_QUWR01000041.1:0-12228 GCF_003419885.1 Acinetobacter sp. SWAC5 | reverse complement strand
TCTATCTAGTTTCCTTTGAAGAAGTTTTACCAATTTGGAAAGGCTAGGTTTACAACTATATTGTAAAAAACCGCTATTTTTCTAAACTGAAAAATCCATTGAGTTTAGAACTGTAATGTGGATTTATGCAATTAGATTTGATGTAAGTTGTTGATTTTACATTTTGCCAGTTTAAGACATTAATGTAAAAAGACAGGAACGGCTGGCTAACGCCACTATACAAGGCATCACACCTATACACTTTTTTAGATTGAATGCTTTACTGCGGATCTGAAGGCTGTACGCGTATAGTTTTAATCTTTGGCGTAGTAACTTAGGTTTCATTCAAATGAAGATCACTGAGGATCTGAAGAGAACCTATGGCCCAGGTTAAGCATGTGTACCAGGCAAAAGGAACGGCTGGCTAACGCCACTATACAAGGCATCACACCTATACACTTTTTTAGATTGAATGCTTTACTGCGGATCTGAAGGCTGTACGCGTATAGTTTTAATCTTTGGCGTAATAACTTAGGTTTCATTCAAATGAAGATCACTGAGGATCTGAAGAGAACCTATGGCCCAGGTTAAGCATGTGTACCAGGCAAAAGGAACGGCTGGCTAACGCCACTATACAAGGCATCACACCTATACACTTTTTAAATGGGCTAACTTTACTTTGGATTTGAGGCATGTATAGGGTTGTTATACTGTTATAATTTCTCATCTTTTTATATTTCACCCCTAATCTCTTATGAAACTCATTGATAACCTCAACAATACTTTAGGTTCAGATATAGGGGAAAATCTCAGTAGCAAATCCAGATTAAAGATTGCCGCTTCATACTTTTCAATCTATGCCTATGCTGCTTTAAAAAAAGAATTAGAAAAGATCGAAGAGCTGCAATTTGTTTTTACATCTCCAACCTTTGTCGCTGATAACGTCACAGATAAGCTAAAAAAGGAAAAACGTGAGTTTGTTATTCCTAAACAAGACCGTGAAAGCAGCCTGTATGGAACAGAATTTGAAATTCACTTAAAAAATCAGTTATCACAAAAAGCAATTGCTAAAGAATGTGCAGATTGGATACGACGAAAAGCCATATTCAAGTCAAATAATAGCAATGCACCTATGCAGGAATTCATAAGTATTCAAAAACCAGAGCAATCTTTAACCTATATGCCTATTCAAGGGTTTACCCCTATGGGATTAGGTTTTGAAAGAGGCAATGCGATTTCCAATATGGTGAACTGCTTTGATGAGCAACCAATGGTGCAAACCTATATTCAGCTATTCAATCAAATTTGGAATGACACCTCAAAAGTTGAAGATGTCACCAGTGAAATTATTCGACACATTGAGTCTGTCTATCAGGAAAATCCACCTGAACGTATTTATTTCTTAATGCTTTACAATATCTTCAAAGACTTCTTGGAAGATATCAATGCAGATGTCATGCCGAATGATCTCACAGGTTATCAAGATACCTTAGTATGGAATAAGCTGTTCAATTTCCAAAAAGATGCAGCAGTAGGCATCATCAATAAACTAGAAACCTATAATGGCTGTATCTTGGCGGATAGTGTGGGGTTAGGTAAGACCTTCACTGCATTGGCCGTAATCAAATACTATGAATTACGCAATAAGAGCGTTCTGGTTTTATGTCCTAAGAAATTGGGAGCAAACTGGACGAATTATAACGCCAACCTAGTCACGAACATTTTTGCTAAAGACCGTTTTAGCTACGATGTGCTGTATCACACGGACCTCTCTCGTAAAGGTGGTGAAACCCTAGGTATAGATTTAGCGAAAATCAATTGGGGCAACTACGATTTGGTTGTGATTGATGAATCGCATAACTTCCGCAACCGTGGCACGTTCAAGGATCGTGAAACACGTTATGACCGCTTAATGAATCAAGTGATTCGTCAAGGCGTGAAAACCAAAGTACTGATGTTGTCTGCTACACCAGTAAATAATCACTTTACTGACCTCAAGAATCAGCTCGCCCTTGCTTATGAAGGCAATGCAGCTTTATTGGAAAATAAGCTCGATACTGAACGTGATATCGAAACCATATTCCGTAGAGCACAGGCCAGCTTTAATGCCTGGGCAAAACTAGATCCTGCCCAACGGACAACTCAAGCAATTCTTAACCTTCTAGATTTCGATTTCTTTAAGCTGTTAGATAGCGTGACGATTGCTCGTTCAAGAAAGCACATTCAAACTTTCTATGACACCAAAGATATTGGACAGTTCCCTCAACGACTCAAGCCAATTTCATTCCGTTGTGCATTATCAACCGATCAGGATAGTGTTTCTCTGAATCAAATTTATGCAGATCTTTCTTTAATCAAGATGTCAGTTTATGCACCAGTCAGTTATATCTTTCCAAGTGCCTTAAGAAAATATGAAGAGATTTTTGATACTCGTGTAGAAGGCAAAGGTAAGTTAAGACAGGTAGACCGTGAAAAAAGCTTACAGGCGTTGATGACCGTTAACTTACTGAAACGCTTAGAAAGTTCTGTTCACGCTTTTAGGCTGACGCTGAATGTGTTAAAGAAAAATATTGAGAATGTACTTGCTAAAATTGCCGACTTTGAAGCACGTCAAGCGGATGATGAAGTTAGTATTTCACCAGACTTTGGCTACGATGAAGATGAAAATGGCGAGTTACTCAATACTGAAGATCTCATCGGTAATAAGCTCAAAATTCATTTGGCCGATATGGATCTATTGAGCTGGAAAACGGATCTAGACGGTGACTACCACATTATTCTCGGTTTACTGCGAATGATTCAGCCAATTAACGCTGAAAAGGATGCCAAACTACAGCATCTTAAAGCGCATGTTGTTGAGAAAATTCAGAACCCAATTAATGCCAGTAACCGTAAAGTCATCATATTTACTGCATTTGCGGATACAGCGAATTATATCTATGAGCATATCGCACCGATTTTGCTGCAAAGCTATGGTCTGCACAGTGCCAAAGTGATCGGCAGTGATAATACTTCAACGATCAAGACCAGAGTGGGAAGCCGTCAAAGTTATGATATGCAGGGCTTGCTCACTCTATTCTCTCCACAATCAAAGCAAAAACCAGACATATTCCCTGAAGAGTCCAGAGAAATTGATGTGCTCATTGCGACGGACTGTATTTCTGAAGGTCAAAACTTACAGGACTGTGATTATCTAATTAATTTCGATATTCACTGGAATCCTGTACGCATCATTCAACGCTTTGGTCGTGTGGATCGTATTGGCTCATCAAACAGCGTCATTCAGCTCGTTAATTACTGGCCTGATATTAGTCTGGATGAATATATTAACTTGCGTGAACGGGTCGAGAATCGCATGGTGATCGTCGACATGACCAGTACTGGAGATGATAACGTCCTCAGTGCCCAAGCTAATGATATTGCCTATCGTCGTGAACAATTACAGAAGCTACAAACTGAAGTTTTAGACTTGGAAGATGCCAACACAGGTGTTTCGATTACTGATTTAGGTTTGAATGACTTCCGTATGGATTTGCTTGGTTATATGGAAGAACATCCTGAATTGGAGCGATTACCGAATGGACTACATACTGTTGTACCTGCACAGCCAGAACTCGGTTTAAATGCAGGAGTAATTTTCACCCTAAGAGCACGTCATCCTGAGTCGCCTAACAGCCAAAGCAACCGCCTATATCCATATTACTTAGTTTATATTAATCAAGGCGGTGAAGTCGTTTATGACTACACCCAAGCCAAATATTTATTGGATGTAGCGCGTAAAGCATGTCGAGGAAAAGATCATCCGATTCCTGAAGCATATGAAAAGTTTAATGAGAAAACCAATGATGGACGAGATATGAGCCAGTATTCAGAATTGTTGGATATTGTGATTCATACCATTCAGGACGTAAAAGCGGAAAAGGATATTGATAGCTTGTTTTCAGGCTTGACTACATCAGCGTTGGTAGATGTGGTTTCTGGATTAAACGACTTTGAGCTGATTAGCTTTATTGTGATTGAAGAACCTTAAGCATGAAGTTATACAAGTTTCCGCAGCAGGCTAAAGTGGATCGGTTAATTCCGAAAAATAAGTTTTATGAGCAAGGAAAAGCCAATACCAAGATCGAACAGCTATTTGTTAATCAAGTAGAAAATATACGGTGGGCGTACAAGTTGGCTTCATCTACAATTCACCTCCAAGATCAGGAAGATTTGAAGGAAATTCAAATCTTTCGAGTAAAAAGTCGGGTTAAAGATTTAGATGTGTCAATTCTATCTTTCATTGATAAACTCATTCTCACTCCAATTATTTTTGAAGTTGTTTATCAAGATAAAGTGAAAGTTGTTGCAAGCTATAAGCGTTTGAATCAAGCAAATAAAACTAAAGCGGTGATAGGTCAATATTATGCTTCGGAGTGGCTAGAAGATCATGATCGTATTGAATTGCCGCTTTACTTAAAACTGGCTGATCTATATGAACATTTCATCGCACAGATATTGCCGATTGCATTAAGCGAAGATTCAGGAGACGATGATGAATCCGTTTCTATTGAACTTAAATTGCAAAGAGCTCAACAACTTGAAAGCTTGCAAAAGCAGCTTGATAAGCTGAAATCCAAGTTGAGAACTGAAAAACAGTTTAATCGTAAAGTTGAGCTAAATAATCAAATTAGATTGCTTGGTGCTCAGTTAGATAAGCTGCGTAATAATAATATGTTATAATAAAAAAAGGCATTTGGTAGGAGATTTATCATGAATGTGCAAGAAATGATTAAGCGTAGCCGTGAAAATGCAAAAAAACGCACTCCAGAACAGCGCCGAGCTTTTCTGCAACGTGCGAATATTCTAGATGCTAATGGTTGCTACAAAGCAGAGTTTTTTTCTGAGGAAACAGTAGCAGCGAGTAAAGCTCGAAATGCTCAAACGGTTGTAAATGGATATGTACACAAATAAGACTTCTTTTGTCTTTGGATTCCATGGATTAGATGAGGAAATTGGTCGTAAAATTGTATCAGGTATTGAGGAAATTAGACCAAGCAAAAACAACTATGATTGGCTTGGTCATGGTGTCTATTTTTGGGAAAATAACCCTGCAAGAGCTCAAAAATGGGCAGAAAGTCAAAGCCAGAGAGCAAATACTAGTGTAAAAGCGCCTTTTGTAATTGGAGCTGCTATAGATTTAGGCAATTGTTTCGATCTATTGCAACAGGATTGTTTGGACTTTTTAGCGGCTCAGTATGAAGATATGATTGCCGATCTTGAATTAGAAAATGAGCCGCTACCAGAAAATAAACCCTGGACTGAACAAGATATAGATTTTAAGAAACGGGAATTAGATTGTGCTGTTATTCGATACGCTCTTGAAACTGCAAAAGAGATGGGAATACAGTATGATTCTGTACGAGCTGCATTTTGGGAAGGGAAAGAACTTTATTCCAATGCAGGTTTTAAGCAATATAATCATATTCAAATAGCTATTATTAATCCAGATTGTATTAAAGGCATTTTTATCCCTAGAAAAATGCAAGATCCAAATACATAAATATTTTCACTCCCTTTATTTTTTTTATATCCTTCAAATATTTGGAATAGTAAGTTATGTCCATTTCTGACCACCTAAAGATGCACAGCCCTAACCTAGTCGATAGCAACATCGAAAAGATTGCAGCACTATTCCCAAACTGTATTACCGAAACCAAAGATGAAAATGGTGAACTGAAAAAAGCTGTTGATTTTGACTTGCTTAAACAAGAACTTTCACAAATTTTGGTTGAAGGTGAGCAAGAACGCTATCGTCTTGATTGGGTGGGTAAAAAAGAAGCTATTTTAACGGCTAATGCCCCGATTGCTAAAACTTTGCGTCCATGTCGTGATGAAAGCGTCAATTTTGATAAGACAGAAAACTTGTTTATCGAAGGTGATAACCTCGAAGCATTGAAACTTCTGCAAGAAAATTACTTGGGCAAGGTCAAAATGATCTACATTGATCCACCGTACAACACGGGTAATGACTTTATTTATGAAGATAATTTTGCTGAAAGTACCAATGTATTTTTTGAACGTTCCAATCAAGTCGATGAAGAAGGAAATCGCTTAATTGCGAATACTGAAAGCAATGGGCGTTTTCATTCTGATTGGTTAAGTATGATATATAGCCGTTTAAAATTAGCTAGAAATTTACTTTCGGATATTGGTGCAATATTTATAAGTATTGGGCCAGATGAACTATCTAATTTAGTTAAAATCAGCGATGAGATTTTTGGACGCCAAAATAGAATTTCGATATGTGTTAGGCAAGCTAAAACAGGAGGTAATACAGGAACCTTCTTTAGTCCCAATGTGGAATATTTATTAATATATTCTAAAGATTTAACATTGATGAAAAATGGTTTCTCTGTGCCTTTAAGCACAGAATTAAAAGAAAAAATCTACAATCAAATTGAAACTGCTGAAGGTGAAAGAAAAGGGCAATATTACAGAGCTATGGGGCTGTATCAAGCATCATTGAAAGATTTACGTCCTAATCAAAAATATTTTATTGATTGTCCAGATGGGACAAAAGTTCTTCCACCTTGTGAAATACAAGATGAAATAATGCGAACAGGAGATGGTCGTTGGAGATGGACTAAACCAAAATTTCAAGAAGAGCTTTTGAAAGATAATGTGCTGTTTAAAGAAACTAAAAATAGCCCTCTCGTGGATCAATTCGGTAACCAAAGCAAATGGAATATTTATACAAAAATTTGGCTAAATGATAGAGAGGAAAGTGGACAAGTACCGAGTGATTTAATTTTAGGATTCGAAAATAGACATTCATCTAAAGAAATTCAGGCATTAGATTTACATTTTAATTTCGCTAAACCAACTGAATATATAAAATATTTAGTTGAATTAATGAAGTTAGAAAAAGGGGACATAATTTTAGATTTTTTTGCCGGTTCATCAACAACGGCTCATGCTATTTTGAAGCTAAATGCTGAAGATCATGGAAACCGAAAGTTCATTATGGTGCAGTTACCTGAGCAAACAGATGAAAAATCCGAAGCTTATAAATCAGGTTATAAAACCATTGCTGAAATTTCAAAAGATCGTATCCGACGCGCAGGTAAAAAAATTTTGGGAGAAAATGCAGATAAAGAAGGTATCGAAAATTTAGATATTGGTTTCCGAGTTCTAAAAATCGACTCAACCAATATGAAGGATGTCTATTACACTCCTGATGCTTTAAAACAAGCTGATATTTTAGATTTAGCTGACCATATTAAAGCAGATCGTAGTTCTGAAGACTTATTGTTCCAAGTCATGCTTGATTGGGGACTTGAACTTTCTTTGCCAATTGAACGTAAAACTGTTGCAGGAAAAGAAGTGTTTTACGTTGCAGGCAATAGCCTTGTCGCATGTTTTGATGATTTGACTTTCGATGTTGTTGATGAAGTTGCCAAAGATCATCCTTTACGCTTCGTATCAGCAGAAAAAGCCATTCATCTGGACCATGATAAAACCAATATCAAAGAACGCTTTAAACAGCTCTCTCCTGATACCGAAGTCAAGTTTCTTTAAGAGGGTTTAAATAATGGAAATCCGTTTTAAAACCCTTGGTTATCAAAAAGACTCTGTACAAGCGATTGTGGATTGCTTTAAAGGACAACCACGTTCTGAAGGTCATCGTTATATGATTGACCAAGGTGCAGCTAAAGCTAAAAAAGCAACGGCACAGGTTGATATGCTTGAAGAAACCTTAGATTTACAAGGTGGTAAGGCTAAAAAAGTTGTTGCAGATGTTGGTTTTGAGAATGCACATATTTATGATCTGCAAGCTGTACTGAAAAACATTCAGGACGTACAAGCGGCAAGTGGATTACAAAGATCATCTCAACTCATCACGGATGATAATGGCAAAGGCAAGAACCTGACCAAAAGTCCATTAAACCTTGATATTGAAATGGAAACAGGTACAGGTAAAACCTACTGTTATATTCGTACCATGTTTGAACTGCATAAGCAGTATGGTTGGTCGAAATTTATTGTGGTCGTACCAAGCATTGCCATTCGTGAGGGCGTTTACAAAAGTCTGAATATGATGGCTGATCACTTTCAAGAGCAATACGGCAAAAAGGCCCGTTTCTTTATCTATGATTCCAAAGCATTACACCATTTGGAAAGCTTTAGCTCGAATGGTGGGATCAACGTCATGGTGATTAACGTTCAAGCCTTTAATGCGACAGGTAAAGATAACCGTCGTATTTATGATGAACTAGATGAATTCCAATCGCGTCGTCCAATTGATGTGATTAGTCGTAACCGTCCAATTTTGATTTTAGATGAACCGCAAAAGATGGGCGCGGATAAAACCCTAGAGTCTTTATCTAACTTCAACCCATTGTTTATTCTGCGATATTCCGCGACACATAAGCGAAATTATAACCTTGTGTATAGGTTGGATGCTTTGGATGCCTATAACCAAAAACTTGTGAAAAAAATCACTGTAAAAGGTGTGGAAGTACAAGGCTTAACAGGTACACATGGTTATTTATACTTACAAGACATCATTGTATCTAAATCTGCACCTGTCGCTCGCTTGGAAATTGAGATAGAAACCAAGAATGGTTTTAAACGTGAAGTCAGAAAGGTTAGTAAAGGCGATAACCTTTACGATATTTCCAATAAAGCTGAACAATACAATGACCGTTATGTCGTCTCAGACATTGATGCACGTGATAACTCTATGACTTTCTTGAATGGCACAAAAATTCATGTGGGTGAAGCATTGGGGCATGTTGATGAAAAGATCATGCGAACCATTCAGATCCGTGAAACTATTCGTGCACATATTCAAAAAGAACGTCAGTTATACAATCAGGGTATTAAAGTCCTGAGTCTTTTCTTCATTGATGAAGTGGCAAAATATCGTCAATATGATGAGGATAATAATTCTGTAGATGGCGAATATGTTCAAATTTTCAAAGAACAGTATCAACAGGTACTCAATGAAGTTCTGGATCTAAACTTAGAAAATGACCCATATTTTGACTATCTGAAAGCAATTGAGGTAGACCGTACTCACCACGGTTATTTCTCAATTGATAAGAAATCAAAACGTCTTACCAATCCAGCAATTGATAAGAAAGCTGAAGAAGCTCAGGTTTCGAATGATATAGATGCTTATGATCTAATTCTTAAAGACAAAGAATCACTTTTAGCTTTTCCAGACCCACTTGATTCTGAACTGGATAAACAAAAAAAGAATGTTCGTTTTATCTTCTCTCACTCAGCCTTACGGGAAGGTTGGGATAACCCGAACGTGTTTGTGATCTGTACTTTAAAGCATTCAGATAACGTGATTTCCCGTCGCCAAGAAGTTGGCCGTGGTATGCGCCTTGCAGTGAATAAATTTGGCGAACGTATGGATGCCAACCATTTCCAAGGGGCATTAGGAGAAATTCACAAACTGAATAATCTCACAGTTGTGACCAATGAAAGTTACAAAGAGTTTGTGTCGAATCTACAATCAGAAATTCTGAATACGATTCAGAATCGCCCGACACAAGCGACCCCTGATTACTTTAAAGGGAAAATCTTTAAGTTATCAGATGGTTCTAGTGTTGAAGTCACTGAATTGATGGCAAAGCAAATCAATAAGCATCTGTCTAAGCACGATTATATTGATGACAATGATCAGTTAACGCCAAAATATCACGAAGCGAAAGAGCAAGGTACGCTGGCTGAATTGCCTGAAAACTTGGTTTCATATACTGAGCAAATTCACAAGCTGATTGATGGACTGTTTGATCCTAAAGCTTTGGAGGGTATGGCTGATAATGGCAATAAGAAGCTAACCAATACGATCAACCAAGCCAATTTAGAACGTAAAGAGTTTCAGGCTTTATGGTCTCGTATTAACCGTAAAGCCGTTTATCAAATTCATTTAGATTCTGAAAAACTCATTGAGCAAAGCATTAGTGCTGTTGAACGTACGGCTAAAGAGCGTAACAACAAATTTGTGGAAACGCTGAGTTATAAACTTGCTGAAGCAACGCAGAATGATGAATCCACCTATGAGCAAGTCAAAGCCAAAGAAATGTTTGGGAAGGTGACTTCAAAAACTGAGGTTGCGAATATTTCTATTCAGTCTCAAGTGACCTATGACCTAATTGGCAATATTGCCGATGATACCAATCTCACTCGTAAAACGGTTGCCCGTATCTTACAGGGAATTAACGCTGCGGTATTTGCACAGTTTAAGTTGAATCCAGAAGCTTTCATTCGTGAAATGAGTCGTATCATTAACGAGCAGCAGGCTAAAATGGTCATTCAAGGACTGAAATATAATCCTTTAGATAGTACTTATCCTGACAATGAAATCTTTGTGAGTAATGAGAATATTCCATTACAGTCGTATAAGGCAGAGCGCCATATCTGGGATTACGTAGTCACCGACTCTGATAATGAGCGTAAATTTGTTGAGGAGCTGGATGGTGCAGATGAGGTGGTCGTCTACGCTAAACTTCCTGATCGTTTCCAGATCCCTACGCCTTTTGGTAGCTATAACCCTGACTGGGCAATTGCTTTCAATAAGGATAAAGTACGCCAAATCTATTTCGTTGCAGAAACTAAAGGCTCAATGCTAGACAGTGACCTAAGGGAAAAAGAGAAACGTAAAATTGACAGTGCTAAAAAGTTCTTCGCTACTTTAAATCAAGAAAATCAATCATTGGAGGATGTAGTTCATTATTCGGTGATTGATAGTTTTGGTACTCTGATGGAATTAGTTAAATAAATATTAACTGTAAACAGATGGTGAAACTTATATGAGTTTCACCATCTTATGAAGACCTGTACCAAGCATAACAAAAGGCTGCCCCCACTATACAAGACATCATACCAATACACCTTTCCTGAAATACCCTTTAATAGTATCAATGGATAGATTTAGTTCTAATGCAATTTCCTTATATTTTAAACCTTGGGCTTTTAATTCAATCGCTTTAGATTTATTGGTCTGAAGACTTTCACGATAGATGGCCCGTTCAGCTATCCCTTTTTCTCGTCTTGATTCCAAGGTTCTTTCCAACTTCCTTTCTCTTGCCAATTCATTTGGAATAATAGCCCTTAAGCGTGGTAAGACTTCTTCAGGAATAAGATCCTCTAACTCACGATAAATCGTTTCTCGTCTGTAGCGATAACGATGTTCTTTACCTTCAATTTGGGTCTTTTTGGCTCGGTTGATTACACTTGAACAATAAGAAAGAGCTTCTTGATGTGACAAGCTTGGAGTAAATTTTCTTGCACACTCAGCGACTTCATTTTCTAGTGCATCTGAAATAGTAAACCAACTTAAAGCGTTTGCTAGATGGTACAACAATAGGTCACGCATACCAGCTGGTAGACCTGGGCCTTTTTTATTTAAAGCCACTTGGCACTCAATGATGATTAAAAGATCCTGATAAACAAGATACCAACGAGCATAAATACTGCCAGCTGTATTTGCTTTTCTGACAGGTTTTAATCCTTTATTAGCTCGAAGAACATTAATATCTCGGATCTTATCTTTATATGTGATTTGACAACACAAACGTAAACTGGACATTAAAGTCCTAAACTTTAACAATATAGTTGTAAACAAAGAGAGATTAAAAAAAATGTCAAATTTTACAGAAGCATATATTCCAAGTTTTGGATATGGTTGGTATAACGAATCTATTTCTTATGATGCTTTAACAGGTGTACATAAAAATCTATATGCAAAAACAGATCAAAAAGCTACTAATGGCAACCAACGAACAGATAATTCAAGTAACCCAAGTGGGTATCGTGTTAGAGCAGGGTTTGTTGATCCTAAAAGTGATAAAAGATTTTAGAATGTATCCGGTACACACTATGAAACCCTAGATAATGGGTGAGCTGTTTCTCAATACACATCTGCAAAAGATTGCAATTTTAAATTTGGGCAGTTTTTATAAAATCTTATGAAAAAGAATAAAATTCTATTAATAGTTCTTGTGGTTGGTATTATTGTTTTAGGTATTGTAATTTTTATAAAATCTCAAGCAGTTACAGAAACAAAAAGATTGGGTAACGGTGAAAATACCAACCATAATGAAACGAGTTCATCTTCCAAACCATCTATCTAGTTTCCTTTGAAGAAGTTTTACCAATTTGGAAAGGCTAGGTTTACAACTATATTGTAAAAAACCGCTATTTTTCTAAACTGAAAAATCCATTGAGTTTAGAACTGTAATGTGGATTTAT
>NZ_QUWR01000040.1:0-12280 GCF_003419885.1 Acinetobacter sp. SWAC5 | reverse complement strand
AGTTTGCAGCTGAAATGGAAGCGCATGTTCGTGAATACGGCGTAGATATTATGAATCTACAACGTGTTGCAGACATCAAAGGTGCTGAACAAACGGCAAATGGTTTGGTTGAAGTGACTTTAGAAAACGGTGCAAAACTTGAATCGAAAACTGTCATCCTATCTACAGGTGCACGTTGGAGAGAAATGAATGTACCGGGTGAAGCTGAATACCGTACACGCGGTGTAGCGTACTGCCCACACTGTGATGGTCCATTGTTCAAAGGTAAACGTGTTGCAGTCATCGGTGGCGGTAACTCAGGTGTAGAAGCAGCCATTGACCTTGCAGGTATTGTTGAGCATGTAACACTTGTTGAGTTTGATACTAAGCTTCGTGCTGACCAAGTCCTTCAAGACAAGTTAAACAGCTTACCGAACACCACTGTAATTAAGAATGCTTTATCTACAGAAGTGGTTGGTGATGGCAAACAAGTGACTGCACTGAAATACAAAGACCGTGCAACTGATGTTGAACACACTGTTGAACTAGCAGGTATCTTCGTACAAATCGGTTTGTTGCCAAACACTGATTTCTTAAAAGAAACAGCCGTTGAACTTTCAAACCGCGGTGAGATTGTGATTAACGAACGCAACGAAACCAATGTGAAAGGTGTATTCGCTGCGGGTGACTGTACAACAGTGCCTTACAAACAAATCATCATTGCTACAGGTGAAGGCGCGAAAGCATCACTTTCAGCATTCGATTACATCATCCGTTCAGGTCAGTAATTATGTAATTCACACTGATTAAAGCAAAAAAGCCAGTCTTAGGACTGGCTTTTTTTCGTATGACATTTCCTCAACGCGTTCATGTCTTGTTGCATTTATTAATTCAATTAAAAACAGATATTAACCGCTATAGTCGTGATGGCTTACACGATAATGAGCAAAACTAACGGATTTTCACTTGTACAAGTGATTCTTTAGATATTAAGATAAAAATTCATCACGGATTGATGATTGACAATAACAACAAGAATGTTGGTCAGTAGAAAAGAATAATGGAGAAATACAATGCACTATCAATACCACTGTGGCTGTTGTAATAAAGCCCTAGCTTCAAGCGATAAAGAATGCTCCTCTTGTGGCTCTCATAATATTCGTAGCCCTTATGGCTTTTGGATTTTTTGCATCCTGACCTGCTTAGTCGTATCTATCGTTTTTAAAGTCGTGCATGTTTATTTACAAGACCATCAAGAAATACCCAAACAACAATCACTTTTTGAAGTACTACAACAAAACGATAAGCGCTAATTTTTAGATATGAGCCATACATTTGGGAGGCCCTATAGCCTCCCTCTTTATTCGTATATTTCTTCTGCTTTTTTATGATTCGTTTTAGCTTAAAATAAAAGAAGCTAATGAGGAATGACTATGGTTCAGCTAATTAAAAAAGGTGGTTTACGAGAGCGTGCAAATCGGAGTCGTAGCTATAAAGGCTCCGAAAACACTGAGACAACATTACACCCCAATCGTTATCAGGCGTCTTTAACAACTGAAATACCGTCACATGAAACCATCACGAACGAAACTGTGGTTAAGGAAAGCAATACGCATGTAGCTCAACTAGCAAAGGTTTCGACAAAATAGTTCCGTGAATGATCAAATTCGACACTGGCATTTTCTGTAGTGGACACATCGTCCTGTCTAAACACCAAAAACATCCCCTGACGAATAACTGTCTTTACCAAAATAAACATACAATTTAGGCTACAAGCCACTTAGAGGTATCAAACAAGTTTTAACGCATCAAGCCACAGCCATATCGCAAAGCCTAAAAAAAGCAGACCTGAAATGACATCAATATAAGCTCCAGATCGCTGATATAAGCTTTTGATCTTTGGCATAGACAGGATCAACATCAGCAAGCTAAAAACCAAAAATGTTTGTATTGGAATAATGATTGCCAATTGTGTTTTGAGCCCTGTACCCGCAGAAGAACTTAAGGCCAAAGAAAATACACTACTAAAATAAATCAGTGTTTTAGGATTAGATAAATTGGTCAACAGTCCCAGCATGAAGTAGTTTTTAGTGGCTTCTGATTCATTGTCTGATTCTAAGCTTGCGACTTTCTTCAAGCTTTTTAAGCCTCCATTGAACATCGCCCAGCCCATTTTCGCCAAGAACAGTCCACCGACCAACATTAATACCTGTTGAATCCAAGGAAATTGCTCCACGAGTACTGTAAAACCAGAAAGTGTTAACACTACCCATGCAACAATACCAACGGAAATACCTGCAATAATTTTAAGTGTATTTGCACGTGTAGTAGATGCTGCGCTTTTCGCAATTAAAAGTACGTCGGGACCTGGACTGAGCTGCGCAACAAAGTGCAACAAACAAATCGTGAAGAGCAAAGACATTTCATTTTTACATCATATTAAAAACTGCATTATTATATCGATAGTTCAAATAATTTGTTGCTATCTACCGAATACTGCATAAAAAAAGCCGGAGCAATGTCCAGCTTAATCATAGCGATGTTTTAAGTTCTATTTAGGGTTCACATCTTTCATTTCGATTTTCTTAGCATCTGGTGTCACTTCACGTGCTTCACCATCAATAATGCTAGAGTCGCGCCCTGCTTGCTGGTTTTGCATGTCTTGCATTTGACGCATCATGTCTGCAAATGGGTTTTGACCTTGAGTACCACCCATGCCTCCCATGTCACCGCCCATCATGCCACCCATCATTTTTTCCATCATGGCTTGTTGACGTTTCATCATCACATTCATCATGGTGGCTTTTAAGGCATTTTGTACAGGTGGAATTAAAATTAACAGTGCCAATACATCTGTAATAAGGCCTGGGATTAGAAGCAAAAAGCCTGCAATAATTTTAGGAAGATTACCTGAAAGTGCTGGATCTGCACTCATTTGACCAGCCTGCATTTGTTGCATTTGAGGCATTAGGCCCGCAGAGTATTTGCGGATCATATTCATACCAATAAAAAATGCAGCAACAAACCAGAAGAATACATACCACATACTGCCGACAAGGTCACCCACGCCGATCCAAACAAAGACTTCTAGGATTAAGACAATAAGTACAATCAGAAATAATTTCATGAAAATTAATCAAATCTCAATTAAATAAATAAAGTGCATCAATCAAGTGCTTAATCACTATCAAGCTTTTTTGATCCGCTTATGTAACAATATGGGCATATTTTTATTTTTAAAGGGCAAATATGCCATTAATTATTGGTATCGACCCTGGTTCTCGTCTTACTGGTTACGGGATCATCGAACATGAAGGCTCAAAACTGACGTTTGTTGATGCTGGAACGATTCGCACTGAAACCACTGAAATGCCTGAGCGCCTAAAACGTATCTTTGCTGGCATTGACCGTATTGTCAAATTTCATGGTCCAACCGAAGCCGCTGTCGAACAAGTCTTTATGGCACAAAACCCAGATTCTGCCTTAAAACTTGGGCAAGCTCGTGGTGCTGCCATTGCCGCTTTAACCAATTTAGATTTAAAAGTTGCAGAATATACAGCCCGCCAAATCAAACAATCTGTGGTCGGTTACGGCGCTGCTGATAAAGAACAAGTACAAATGATGGTCATGAAGTTACTGAACTTAGATATTAAGCCACAACAAGATGCTGCCGATGCTTTAGCTGCAGCCATTTGTCATGCACATGCATCTGGCAGTATGAGCAAAATGGCAGTGCTAAATGCTTTAGGTGGTATGGCACGTGGTCGTAGCCGTTATAGTTCAAGACGTCGCTAATTCATCTTCTAAAACAGAAAAGTTGTAGTGTTTTATACTGCACTACAACTGTTAACGTCGCATTTTAAAGTTTGCAAATTCTGCTTCATCAAAAGCTATAGCTGTGCTTTCAATAGCTGTAACAACTGCTCGTATAGGGCCACTTTCACACAGCACAAGCATTTTAGAAACATCTAACTCAGAGCCTACAATAACCGCTTCAACATCACCTGAACTTAGATTTTTTACATAGCCTTTTAAATTTAAGGTAATCGCCTGCTGTTCGAACCAGCGCCGATAGCCTACGCCTTGTACTTGACCATGAATGCATAATTTGAGTGCTTTTCTATTCATGGCAATGTATGTCCATTCACAACACGATACACAGCTTGCACCATATCCTGTGCTTGCAAACCACGCATACCTTTATGTGCCAAATCATCCCCAGCCAATGCATGTAAAGTCACAATTTCATGCAAATGAATCTCCTCATAAAATTGAGCTTTTAAACTGGCCATCATGCCAGCTAGCACATCGCCCATACCACCCGTGCCCATACCCGCATTGCCTGCAGTACAAATCCAGAGCTGTTCTTGTAAAATCAAGCTGCCTGCACCTTTCAGCACCCATTGCCCTGCATATTTTTTCTGTAGCTGATGGATGGCCTGAATGCGGTCGGATTCTATCGCTGCCACGCTCATATTAAGAAGCTTAGCCGCTTCCCCCGAATGTGGTGTGCAATAACTATGCTTATTTAACTGTACAGGTGACTCAGCCAAAAACCATAAGGCATCTGCATCTAATACAATTTCTAATGTAGACTGCTGAATCAATGGAAACCAGCGCTCAAATTGCTGTTTTGACCAGTCATCTCGCCCTAGCCCCATACCAAAACACACAGCATCGACATGGGCAATTAAAGCCTGCACATCGGAAGTTGATAAGGCATTCATATCCCGAAGCATAATATTCGGAGCACGCGCTAATATTGCAGTATGATGTTTAGCATCACATACAGCGGTGACTTTACCTGCACCAGCATGGAATGCAGCTTCAGCCGCCATGATCACTGCGCCCCCCATATCTGCATGGCCACCCACCACCAGTACATGCCCATAACTGCCTTTATGCCCAAATGCCTTGCGCTGTGGGAGTTTGATCGTTAAAGGCGAAAGATATGCGATTGCTTCAAGCGCATCATCAACTGGTAAGGCAGGAATCACCTCTACAGCACCTGCATATTCTTTTCCTTGTCCTGTAAATAAGCCCGCTTTTAATCCTAGCGCTGTAAATGTATAGTCAGCTTTAATAGCACAAGGCAAAGGCTGCCCGCTGTCCGCTTGCAAGCCGCTTGGAATATCAATCGAAATTTTTAGTCCATATTGCGCATTAACGCGTTGAATAATCTGTTGCCATTCTGCATTTAACTGTCGGTTCAGACCAATACCAAATAAGGCATCAATATAAACATCGTAATTTTGTTGAAAATCGAAGCCTGAAATAATACGCACACCCGACTCTCGCGCTTCTTGTTCTGCTGCATGTAAATCTTTAGACATACCTAAAGGCGCTGTATAAACATCTACCCTAAAACCCGCTTGAAACAAATATTTTGCAATTAAATAGCCATCACCTGCATTATTTCCCTGACCACAGCACATGGCTACTGTTGCTTTATTACGAGACTCAAACTGCAAATCGAACCATGAAATTAAACGCTGTGCGGTCATCCATGCAACTTGTTTCATTAAGCCATAAGCGCTGTTTTGCTGGCCAAACCAACGTTGCTCCCATGCTTGAATAGCGTGGCTATGGTAAACTTGCTGTTGCATTCTTCTTCCTTCCAAATGGTTTATGGCAACTACCGCTCAATCAAAAATTCAGCTCAATCAAGATGATCCAGCAACACTAAAAGCATGGATTAAAGCTCAAGCTTTGGCTTTGGGTTTTTCAGATTGTGTCATTGCCAAACCAGATGCTCAAGCAGAATTACCCCGATTTAAAGAATATTTAAAACGTGGCTATCATGGGGATATGAAATTTTTGGAAGAAAATTTAGAAAAACGCGCCGACCCAACTTTGCTCATCCCTGGTACAAAAAGCATCATTTGTGTGCGTATGGACTATTTAGTTGAAACACCAAAGCCCCGTTATGTGCCACATGAACCCGATGCAGCCATCATTGCCCGCTATGCACGTGGTCGCGACTACCATAAAACCATGCGTGGACGCCTCAAAACATTAGCCACAGTTATTCGCGAAAAAGTGGGTGATTTTGAATCACGCCCCTTTGCCGATTCTGCGCCCGTTTTTGAAAAATCCTTAGCAGAAAATGCTGGCATGGGCTGGACGGGTAAACATACCTTACTGATTCATAAGAAATCAGGCTCTTTTTTTGTGCTTGGCGAGCTATTCACGTCTTTGGACTTGCCATTTGATAGTCCTGCAGAAAAACATTGCGGTTCATGCACCGCTTGCATCAATATCTGTCCAACTCAGGCGATTGTTGAACCCTACATGCTGGATGCACGTAAATGCATTGCCTATTTAACTATTGAATATAAGGGCATCATTCCAGAAGAACTGCGTAGAGGCATAGGTAATCGAGTGTTTGGCTGTGATGACTGTCAGCTCATTTGCCCGTGGAATAGTTTTGCCAAGAAGACCTCGATAGAGGACTTTAACCCGCGCCACGGTTTAGATCAGGTTTCATTATTGGATCTTTGGCAGTGGGATGAAACAACATTTTTAAATTGTACTGAAGGTAGTCCAATCCGTCGTACAGGCTACCAAAGCTTTATGCGTAATATTGCGATTGGCTTAGGCAATGCAGATTATTCTGTAGAAATCCTGCATGCTTTACAGCAGAACCGCGCATTGCATGATGAAATTGTGCAAGTCCACATCGACTGGGCAATTGCCGAACAACAGTCAAAATCGTGATATTTTTTAAGTGATTTACAGCAAATTAAGCTCAACCAGTTTGCTGTTAAGTTTGCAATATTTCAAAACCGAACCGACTCATTCCTTACAAAATCAAAAAGCCCTAAAAAAACTTTGTGAGCAATTTACTGTAAATCTCAGCAACTTTGTAAGTAATTATACAATCTTATATTTCCATACATTTTGTAATTTAATCGAGAGATACTATCAAAGTTGACAGTTATTGCCTTTTGCATTGGCACGCTTTCTGTATAGTAAATACCAAGTAAAATACAATGATGATGGACTCCACATGACTTTACGTAATGACTGGACTCGAAATGAGATTCAGGCTTTATATGAGCAGCCTTTTTTAGATTTAGTTTTTGAAGCTCAACGTGTACATCGTGAAAACTTTAATGCCAATACCATTCAAGTCAGTACACTCCTCTCCATTAAAACAGGTAAATGCCCCGAAGATTGCAAATACTGTTCACAGTCTGCACATTATGACTCTAACCTAGAGGCTGAAAAACGTATTGCGGTTGATAAAGTCATTTCCGAAGCGAAAGAAGCCCTAGCATCAGGCTCTTCACGCTTTTGTATGGGCGCTGCATGGCGTAATCCACATGAGCGCGACATGCCTTATGTTTTGGAAATGGTACGTGAAGTAAAAGCATTAGGCCTAGAAACCTGCATGACGCTTGGCATGTTGAATGAATCTCAAGCCGTACGTTTAAAAGATGCAGGTTTGGACTATTACAACCATAACCTTGACACTTCACGCGAATATTACTCTCACATTATCAGTACTCGTACTTTTGATGATCGCCTAAACACCTTGGAATATGTCCGTGGTGCTGGCATGAAAGTTTGCAGTGGCGGTATTGTCGGCTTAGGTGAAAACCGCAATGACCGTATTGGTTTATTACAGGAGTTGGCAACCTTAGCCATTCATCCTGAATCAGTACCAATTAACATGCTTGTTCCTATTGACGGGACACCGCTGGCAGATGTTGAAAAGCTTGATGTGACTGAGTGGATCCGTACCATTGCTGTAGCGCGAATTATTATGCCTAAAAGCTACATTCGCTTATCTGCTGGCCGTGAGTCCCTCACCGATTCAGACCAAGCATTAGCATTTATGGCTGGTGCTAACTCCCTATTTTCTGGTGAAAAATTACTGACCACACCAAATGCGGGTGAAGGTAAAGATAAACAACTCTTTGCGAAACTCGGTTTAACGGCTGAAAAAGCAAAAGCAACCGTTGCAGAACTTTCAGTTGACGCGATGGCAAGCTAAGGCCAAAAATTGAAAAAGCCCAATTCAATTTGGGCTTTTTTATTTATAAGACAGCTAGTTATTTTGCAAAATTATGTGCAGTAATTAAAATTCCATAACGTGCATTCAAATAATCACCTTCTTTAATAACATCTTGTCCATTGGCATGAAACACCACCAATTCAGCATCAATGGCATCGTAGCGAAAAGAATCAAAACTCTCTTGATGATGACATAACCAAGTCAAAGTATCCTGTAATTGACCATCGACTACGTAAGTATCTGATTGAAAATCTTTTGCCATGTGCGTATTCATATCTTTAGTAGGTGCACATTGTAATATGAAATCACCCTGTCAACAGTACACACGATAAAACATCAACCATAAAAAAGTGAGCTTTCGCTCACTTTTTTATTATTTAGTATCACCGCACTTGCGACATTCCTTGTGCGTACCGATTTCTTCCATTTGCTCATATTCATAAATGTGCATACAAAATAGTTTTCTAAATAAATGAAGCATGTTGTTAAAACTCCCGTTTAATTTTATAAAACGCTTCTAAGCAATTTCATCCTGAAATGCTTCGGTTTTCACCATAAGGTTAAAACCATACCTATTTATTATCATATTTTTTAAGCCTGTCAAATTCCATTCATCAGAATATTACAAATAATACAGATTTTGGCAGAACATCCAAAAACAGTGAACGGGTTAACAAAACTATTGAATATTTTCAACAAAATATTTATGATGAACTCTATATGGATAATGATTATATATTTCAAAAACTTTATTTTAAAACAAAGTGTTATTTAGTAAAAACTCTTGCAACAAAAAAATATCTCTATATACAATGAGACTCAACATGACCACTTATTTAATAAGCTTAGAAGCAAGATCAAAACGAGAATATGATGATCTCGAGAAAAAAATTATTCAATTGAGTAGTATCAAACCTATTACCCCCCTCAAAGACACTTGGATTTTACTGAGTGAGCTGAGCTCTGAGGAAATTCGAGACCAACTGCTGTCACATATTTATGCCAAAGATGCACTCATGGTGATTCGCATTGATTCACATGATTGGGCTTCATGGAATATCCATGAAAAATCTGCATTATGGCTCAATAAGACTGCAAGTTAATCCAGTTCTTTCAAGCCGATGCAACATGCTAGTTTTTAGCTTTAAACTGCCATATTGAACAATCACAACTGATTCTAATTGCTTTCATCAATTCGATACACGTTGTAAATGAAATTAATCAGCTATCGCCTTTAAAATAAGACTTTTTTCAACTTGAATAAACGGCTTTGTAATTTTAAGTACTGTTCGCGAAATCGCTTAACATAAGATGTATTCACAAAGCCGTTCGTGCTTATTTTGCTGTTGCTTCCGATGTTGCTTGACCTTCTAATGGTGCAGCATCAATCATATCTGGGCTAACTTCAATATTCGTTACAGGGGTTTCAGCTGCTGAAGCTTCTGCTGTTGTTGCTGGGGCTGGAGCAGTCTCTTGCGCTGCTTCTTTTTTACCACAAGCCGTAAGCGCTGCAACTGAAACAACAGAAACCAATACAAATAAGGCTGTTTTCAACTTCATTATAAAATCCTTCATTTTTCTGTCCTAGCGAGAAGTGAGCTCACTCATTTAAATGCACTAGGTTGTTTAGCATGTTAAAGACTGATCATAGCAAAATCTAGCTTGTAACTGCTTAATTTATCAAATTTAAACAATTGTTCACGAAATTTTCTACACAATTTTAAAGTAGCTTGTATATTTACCAATACCTTCGCGCACAATATGTAGCATCACTCCACTAGGATTTGCAAAGCACATATTTTAACTACCCTCATTTTAGTTTAGGCAGAGAAATTAAATATGATGCAATTGGTATGGTTTCGTAATGACCTCCGCATTCAAGATCACAGTGCTTTATATTTTGCACAACAAAATGGCCCCTGTATGGCTGTTGTAATCTTAAGTCCAGATCAATGGAAACTTCATCAAGATGCGACTATTAAAATTGATTTTTATTTACGTCAGTTAGCCGAATTAAAAAAATCCTTATGTGGATTAAATATTCCTCTACATATTCAAACCGTGCCACTCTGGCAAGATATTCCAGCCGCACTCAAACAGCTCTGCCAACGCTTTCAAATTAAAACCATACATTGCAATATTGAAAATGGCTGGAATGAAAAGCAACGTGATCTATCTGTTGCAACTCAAGTGTCAAAAATGGATTGTCAATTTGAGCAATATACAGATCGAACAATCTTTCCTTTACATACGATTCGCAACAAATCAAACCAACCCTATCAAGTATTTAGTGCCTTCAAAAAGAACTGTATAGAGCAACTAAATATTTGCGTGCCACAAGCTCTCCCTGCTATTGAAGCACAGCAAATGGTGTTTAATAATGAAAAAATCGACAACCTTATACCTAGCCTTCAACAATTGGGGTTTGAAGCAATACCAGCAGAAAAGCAACAGCTTTGGCCTGTGGGAGAGCAAGTTGCTCTCGATCACTTAATGCATTTTATAGATTCAAATTTAGTGCAATATGATCAAACCCGCGACTTTCCTGCAATTGAAGGAACTAGCCAGCTTTCAGTCTACTTAAATATTGGGATTCTATCTATTCGACAATGTTTAGAGGCATTATTTAATGCTCAACAAGGCCACTTTTATATTCAAAACTCAGGCCAGCAATTTTGGCTAAATGAATTATTGTGGCGTGAGTTTTATCAACATGTTATGGCTGATTTTTCGCATGTATCTAAGCATCTTCCGTTTAAACGGAACACAGAAAATATTTCGTGGTTACAAGATGACGAGGCACTAAATGCTTGGAAATACGGCCAGACTGGTATTCCTATTGTGGATGCTGGAATGCGCCAAATGTTAGCCACAGGCTGGATGCATAATCGTGTTCGTATGATTTGCGCCATGTTTTTAGCCAAAAATTTATTGATTGATTGGCGTAAAGGCGAAGCATGGTTTATGCAACAACTCGTCGATGGCGACTTTGCCGCCAATAACGGTGGTTGGCAATGGTCTGCTTCAACAGGTACAGATTCTGTGCCGTATTTTCGAGTATTTAATCCAACCAGCCAATCACAAAAATTTGATGCTCAAGGCGATTATATTCGACGCTGGGTGCCAGAACTGGCCAGCTGTGATGCTAAACAGATTCATGAGCCTTATGCTTATATTACAGATTCCAATTTAGACTACCCGCACCCTATCATTGATTTAAAAATGTCACGCCAACGTGCGATAGCCACCTTTAAAATGGGCAATGCTAAGTGAATTACAGCAATGTATTGAAATTTATCTAAAACTTTATAGCTAATGCTGCAAGTAGACCTGGTCGAACTCTCTGGGTTTTCTTTTATTGATTTTTATTGGGACAGAATCATCACCAAGTTTTGATTTTTGTAATATTACTCGTTAAAAATAAATAGTAAGTAAAATTAAGCAACATAGGGCTATAGAGAAATACCCTTCCATTTTGCACTTGATTTAAGTCAATTCAAGATAAATCACACATTAACTCAATAGATGTATGATCCTAGACAAAATAATGGACAGCACGTCCCTCTAAAGATAACGTAACTTTAATCTTTGGAGATTCAAGAAATGGCTAAACGTTTTAGTCCCGAATTTAAACAGCAAGCGATTGATTATGCACTTTCAAACTCACACGAGTCTGTAGCTGCAATCGCCCAGAAATTAGGTGTGGGTTATTCAACATTAGATAAATGGATTCGTGAAACCAATCCGGCAGGTTCAAGCAAACGTCAACTTTCACCAGAACAACAGCGGATCGTGGAATTAGAGAAAGAAGTCAAACAGCTCAAGGAAGCCAATGACATCTTAAAAAAAGCGCATGTGTACTTTCTAACAGATCATGCCAAGAAAAGTACACGGTAATTCAAGATCTAGATATGAATGAAGTCACTGTATCTTCTGCCTGTAAATACCTAGGTGTCAGCACTTCAGGCTATTATGCCTGGCGAAAACGTCAAGCCAATACGGCACAGAAATATAATGACTTAAAAGCCGTATATTGGCAGCATCATGCACGATTGGGTGCACCTTCATTAGTACATGACATGCATGATTTAGGTTACAACATGAGCGAACGTACTATTGGAAGGATGCTAAAAAAGCTTGGTTTACGTAGCAGGTGAACCGTACCGGGTTTGTCGGAGACATTTTTATTTAAGTTAGGCCACGTGACCTAACGGGTTAATCTTATCATAGTACATTGCTTCAAACTCAAAAGGCGATACATAACCCAATGCGCTGTGTACA